>NZ_JBHUWW010000114.1:0-30686 GCF_042669755.1 Kitasatospora sp. NPDC057223
GCGCAGGGGCGGCTGTCGGTGCGTTCCGGCAGCGGCCGGCGCCGGGCCGGCGGGCGCGGCGGCGCCGCGGGCCGGGTGCGGCCCAAGGAGTCGGCCGGTGTGGTGGTCGCGCGGCTGCTCGGCGAGATGTGCATATCGCTCGGCCTGGTGATGCTGCTGTTCGTCTCCTACCAGCTGTGGTGGACGAACGTGCAGGCCGACGCGGCGGCCGACGGTGCTCGCAGCCAGCTGGAGCAGCAGTTCGACGCGGCGGCCCAGCCGCCCGCCACGGGGCAGCAGCCGGACGCGAGCCCGACGCCCGAGGTGTTCGCGCCGGGCAAGGGCTTCGCGATCATCCATCTGCCGAAGCTGGGCCTGAACGTGCCGATCGCCGAGGGCACCGGCAAGCCGCAGGTGCTCGACAAGGGCCTGGTGGGCCACTACACGGGCACCGCGATGCCGGCCGACAAGGCGGGCAACTTCGCGCTGGCCGCGCACCGCAACACGCACGGCGAGCCGTTCCGCTACATCAACAAGCTCGCCAAGGGCGACAAGATCGTCGTCGAGACGTCGACCGCGTACTACACGTACGAGGTGACCGGCGGGATCCCGGAGACCTCGCCGTCCAACGTCAGCGTCATCCAGCCGATCCCGAAGGGCGCCGGCTACGCCCAGGCCGGGCGGTACATCACGCTGACCACGTGCACGCCGGAGTTCACCTCCAAGTACCGGCTGATCGTCTTTGGCAAGATGGTCGAGGAACGGCCGCGCAGCCAGGGCAAGCCCGCAGCACTGACGGGTGGCCAGTAGCAGCCGTCAGCCCGTCAGCGGGCCCCCCAGCACAGCGAGGCGGAACAGCGTGAGCGAGCAGTCGGCCGGCCCGGCACACGGACCCGGCGTCGGACCCGGCGCCGGCGACGGATTCGAGGACGTACTCGGGGACGCGCCCGAACCCCGCCCGGCCCGTGGCCGTGGCCGCGCCCGGGCGCTGGCCGCGGTCGGGGTCTTCGGCGAGCTGCTGATCACCGTCGGGGTGCTGCTGGCGCTGTTCGCCGCCTACTCCCTGTGGTGGACCAACGTGCAGGCCGACCGTACGGCGGACCGGGCGGCCGACCGGCTGCGCAACGCCTGGTCGGTGCCGGCGGCCTCCGGTCCGGCCCCGGCGTCACCGGGTGCCGCCCCGCCCGGGCAGCGCACCTACGCGGCGGGGGACGGCGTCGGGTTCCTGCACGTGCCGGCGATGGGCCGGGACTACCAGGTGCTGATCCGGATGGGCACGGACGCGGAGACCCTGGCCGACGGCGTGGCCGGGGTGTACGAGGCGCCGTACCGCTCGGCGATGCCCTGGGACGAGGAGGGCAACTTCGCGCTGGCCGCGCACCGGGACGGGCACGGCGCGAAGTTCCACGACCTGGACGCGGTGAAGCCGGGCGACGCGGTGGTCGTCGAGACGAAGGACAGCTGGTACGTCTACCGGATCGACTCCACGCTGCCGGAGACCTCGAAGTACGACACCGGGGTCGTCGCGCCGGTGCCGACGGGCTCGACCTATCACTCCCCCGGGCGCTACATCACGTTGACGACCTGCACGCCGGTCTACACCTCGCGGTACCGGATGGCGGTCTGGGGCAGCCTCGTCCGGGTGGATCCGGTGGACGCCGCCCGCACGCCGCCCGCCGAGCTGCGCTAGCCGCTCAGGCCGCCGCCGCCCGCCGGGCCGCGCCCCGGCCGTTCAGGCCGCCGCCGGCCGTCCGGCGCTGTACTGGAAGGTCCGGCGGTAGGCGGCGGGGGAGACGCCCACGGCGGTGTTGAGGTGCTGGCGCAGCGAGGAGGCGCTGCCGAAGCCGGCCCGTTCGGCGACCTGGTCGACCGGGAGGTCGCTGGACTCCAGCAGGTGGCGGGCGAGCGCGAGCCGCTGGGCGGTCAGCCACTGGCCGGGGGTGAGGCCGGTCTCGGCGAGGAAGCGGCGGCTGAAGGTGCGGATGCTCATGCCGGCCACGGCGGCCAGTTCGGCCAGCTGGAGCGGGCGCTGGAGCTGCTGGAGGGCCCAGGCGCGGGCGGCGGCGGTGTCGGAGCCGGTGGGCGCCGGGACGGGGCGCTGGACGAACTGGGCCTGGCCCCCGTCGCGCCACGGCGGGACGACGCAGCGCCGTGCGGTGTGGTTGGCGATCTCGCTGCCGTGGTCGCGCCGCACCAGGTGGAGGCAGAGGTCGACGCCGGCGGCCGCCCCGGCCGAGGTGAGGATGTCGCCGTCGTCGACGAACAGCACGTCGGGGTCGAGCCGCACGTCGGGGAAGAGCCGGCCGAACCGTTCCGCGTAGGCCCAGTGGGTGGTGGACGGGCGGCCGTCCAGCAGTCCGGCGGAGGCGAGGACGAAGGAGGCGGTGCAGATCGAGACGATCCGGGTGCCGGGCCGGAGCGTGGTCAGCAGCTCGGTCAGGCGCGCGTCCGGGGCGTGGCCCTCGAAGGCGGGGCCGTCGTACGAGCCCGGCGGCAGGATCAGGGTGTCCGCGGTGGCGACGATGCCCGCGTCGTGCCCGACGGTGACGCTGAAGTCGGCCGCGGTGCGGACGGGGCCGCCGTCGAGGCTGCAGGTCAGGACTTCGTAGAGCGGCTCGTCCAGCAGGTTGTAGGTGGAGCCGAAGATCCGGTCGGGGATGCCGAGTTCGAACGGCATGACGCCGGGCAGGGCGAGGACGACGACGCGGTGCAGAGCGGAGGCCATGGCCAGATCCTCTCACTGATTGTCCATCCGGCCACTCGTTCGGGTACCCCGGCGCGGCGAGGCTGGTACCGGCCCCGGCAGGCAGCCGGGGTGCGGGGCGGACACTGATGGAGGACGGACATGAGCGGCCGGGCAGCGGAGCAGCACCAGGGGACCATGCGGGCGATCAGCCAGAACGAGCTCGGCGGGCCGGGGGTGCTGCGCCTCGTCGAGGTGCCCAGGCCGGTGGCGGGGCCGGGCGACGTGCTGGTCCGGGTGCACGCGAGCGGGTTGAACCCGGTGGACTACAAGACCCGGGCCTTCGGCGGGCTGCTGGCCGACAAGCCGCCGTTCGTCCTCGGCTTCGACGTGTCCGGGGTGGTCGAGGCGGTCGGCTGGGGCGTGACGCTGTTCGAGCCCGGCGACGAGGTCTACGGCATGGCCGGCTTCCCGCGGCTGCTGGGCGGCTACGCCGAGTACATCGCGGCGCCGGCCCGGCACTTCGTCCGCAAGCCGGCCGGGACCGGCCACGTGGCTGCGGCGGCCCTGCCGCTGGCCGCGCTGACCGCCTGGCAGGCGTTCACCGACCGGGCGCAGGCCCGGCCGGGGCAGCGCGTGCTGATCCACGCGGCGGCCGGCGGGGTGGGCCACCTGGCGGTGCAGATCGCCAAGTCGCTGGGCCTGTACGTGATCGGGACGGCGAGTGCGGCGAAGCACGACTTCGTCCGGGAGCTGGGCGCGGACGAGGTGGTCGACTACACGGCGGGGGACTTCGCGCAGGCCGTCCGGGAGTCGGCGGGCCAGGTCGACATCGTGCTGGACGGCGTCGGCGGCGACTACAGCGCCCGGTCGCTGCCGCTGATCCGCAGCGGCGGCACGCTGGTGTCGCTGACGGGCCCCCAGGACGACGCCCTGCGGCCGCAGGCGGCGGCCCTCGGCGTCCGGGCCGGATTCCTGCTCGTGGAGCCGGACACGGCCGCGCTGCGGGCGGTGGCGGAGCTGGTGGCGGACGGGCGGCTGCGGCCGCACGTGGCGGCCGTCCTGCCGCTGGAGGACGCGGCCGGGGCGCACGAGCTGGGCGAGACCGGCCGGGTGCAGGGGAAGCTGGTGCTCCGCGTCGCCGAGTGAGACGGGGACGGCGTAGGGGCCGCCGGCGCCGGGGTGGCGTCGACGGCCCCTACGGGTGGGCCCTGGGCCCGGTTGTCACCGGTTACGGCTTGGGGCTGTTGCTCGGGGGTGTCGTCCCGGGCTGGGGGTCGTTCCCTTTCGGGGCGGGCATCGTCATCAGCTGGATGCTGGTGCCGCCGTCGACCAGCTCGTTCGGCCCGGGCGTGTAGTTGACGACGACGTTGTTGCTGTCGCCGCCGGCCCCGGTGAAGTTCCAGACGAGGCCGAGGCCCTTCAGCTGGGCCACCGCGTCCTTCACGGTCTTGCCCCTGAGGTCGCCGGGCACGGTCACCTTGTCCGGTGCCTTGTAGACCGTCAGGACGATCTTGGTGTTCGGCGCGGCCTTGCTGTTCGCCGCCGGGGTCTGGGTGGCGACGGTGCCGATCTTGGTGGGGTCGGTCGCCGGGACGGTCTTGCTGGCGTCGACCTGGAAGCCGGCGTCCGTCAGGGCCTGGGTCGCGGCCGCGACCTGCTGGTTCACCACGCCGGGGACGTTGATCTTGGACTTGCCCTGGGAGATCGTCAGCTTGATCGGCGCCTGCGGGTCGGCGGCGCTGTTGGCCGGCGGGTCCTGTGCGGTCACCTGGTCGAGCGGGGCGTTGTCGTCGTCCTTGTACTCGGTGGAGACGTTGGCGAAGCCGGCGTCCGCCAGGGCCTTGGTGGCGACGTCCTTGGTCTTGCCGACGACGGTGGGCACGGTGGACTTGGCCGGGCCGGAGGAGAGCTGCACCTTGATGGTGCCGGTCTCGGCGATCTGGGTGCCGACGACCGGGTCCTGGGTGCAGACCTGGTCCTTCTGGATCTTGGTGTCGGGGCAGGCCACCTTGTCGCCCTCGGCGACGACCAGCTTGCTGCCGGTGCTCTGCGCGGCCGCCTTCGCCTCGACGAGGCTCTTGCCGATCAGGTTGGGCGCGCTCAGCTTCGGGGTGTCCTTCTTGCCGCCGCTGAACATCGCCTGGGCGACGAAGAACGTACCGACCAGGACGAGCACGGCCGCGATGGCGAGCACGATCCAGGAGGTGTTGCTCTTCTTCGGCTGCTCGCCGCGCCGGCCGCTGCGGCCGTACCCGTCGTCGTACCCGTCGTTGCCGCCGGAGCCCGGCTGGCCGCCGCCCTGGTAGCCGTCGTCCTGGTAACCGCCCTGCTGGTAGCCGCCCTGCTGGCCGTAGCCCTGCTGCGGGGAGACCTGGGGCAGCACCGTGGTGGGGCCGCCGCCGGGCTGCTGCTGCGGCAGCAGGTTGGTCTGGCCGTACGGGTCGTGCTGGGCGTACTGCTGCCCGTTCTGGTCGTAGCCGTACCCGCCGCCCGCGCCCATGCCGTACGCGGCCTGCTGGGCCGCCGCCACCGGCAGGCCGTCGAGGAAGCGCTCGATGTCGTCGCGCATCTCGTCGGCGCTCTGGTAGCGGTAGTCGCGGTCCTTGGTGAGCGCCTTCAGCACGATCGCGTCGATCTCGGGGCGCAGCTCGGGGTCGTAGACCGACGGCGGCTGGGCCTCCTCGCGGACGTGCTGGTAGGCGACCGCGACGGGGGAGTCGCCGACGAACGGCGGGCGCACGGCGAGCAGCTCGTACAGCAGGCAGCCGGTGGAGTAGATGTCGGAGCGGGCGTCGACCTGCTCGCCCTTGGCCTGCTCGGGGGAGAGGTACTGGGCGGTGCCGATGACGGCCGAGGTCTGCGTCATCGTCATGCCGGCGTCGCCCATCGCGCGGGCGATGCCGAAGTCCATGACCTTGACGTTGCCCTGCCGGGTGAGCATCACGTTGGCGGGCTTGATGTCGCGGTGCACGATGCCGGCCCGGTGCGAGTACTCCAGGGCCTGCAGGATGCCGATCGTCATCTCCAGCGCGCGCTCGGGGAGCAGCCGGCGGCCGGAGTGCAGCAGCTCGCGCAGGGTCGAGCCCTCGACGTACTCCATCACGATGTACGGGATGGAGATGTTGTCGATGTAGTCCTCGCCGGTGTCGTACACGGCGACGATCGCGGGGTGGTTCAGGGACGCGGCGGACTGCGCCTCGCGGCGGAACCGGGCCTGGAACGACGGATCCCGCGCCATGTCGGCCCGGAGCGTCTTCACTGCGACGGAACGGCCGAGCCGGGTGTCATGGGCGAGGTACACCTCGGCCATGCCGCCGCGTCCGAGGACGCCGCCGAGCTCGTACCTGCCGCCGAGGCGACGAGGCTCTTCCATAGTTCCGACCCTCTCCCTCACCGGCCGGTGAGGATGTGACGTAGGTGTCCCCGCACGCTCTGTGTGACGCCGCCCGCGCCACCGTGGTTCTGTGATGCAGATCCCACGGCGCCCCGAAGGCGGGCAGCGGGCACACCCGCTGCTTGCGGACACGCTACCGGTCGCACCCGGCTGAGCCGGAGTCGGCCATCGGCCGATACCAGACCGGTATCCGGATCCGGCCACCGATCACGACAATCCGCCCATGTGCGGCACGGGCCCTACTTGCCGAGGGTGGCCTGCATCACAGCCTTGGCGATCGGGGCCGCGAGGCGCCCGCCGCTGATGCCGTCGCGGTTGTTGGAGCCGTCCTCGACGACGACCGCGACCGCGACCGACTGGTTGTCGGCGCCCTTGGCGTAGGAGACGAACCAGGCGAACGGCAGCCCGTTGTTGTCCTCGCCGTGCTGCGCGGTGCCGGTCTTGCCGCCGACGGTCAGGCCGGGGATCTTGGCGTTCTTGCCGGTGCCGTTCTCGACGACGCTGACCATCATGTCCTGCAGCTTCTGCGCGGTGGCGGGGCTGATGGCCTGGCTGAGCTGCTTGTCGGAGTGCTTGGAGATGGTGGTCAGGCTGGCGGAGCGCTCCTGGTCGACCAGGTAGGGCTGCATCAGCGAGCCGTTGTTGGCGATCGCGGAGGCGACCATCGCCATCTGGAGCGGGGTGGCCCGGGTGTCGTGCTGGCCGATGGAGTCCAGGGCGGTGCCGTCGTCGGTGGAGTTCGCCGGGTAGAAGCTCTGCACGGCGCGGATCGGGGTGTCGACGGTCTTGTTGAAGCCGAACTTCTCGGCCTGCTCCCGCATCTTGTCCTTGCCGAGGTCGGCGCCGATCTTCCCGTAGACGGTGTTGCAGGAGTAGTCCATGCCGGTCTTGAGCGTCGCGCCCTCGCAGGGCTCGTTGTCGCTCTCGTTCTTCAGTTCCGTCCGGGTGCCGGGCAGGATGTACGGCGACGGCGTGTCCGTCTTGTCGTCGATGTTCTGGAAGACGTTGTTCTCGAACGCGGCCGACGCGGTGACCAGCTTGAACGTGGAGCCGGGCGGGTAGGTCTCGCGCAGCGCCCGGTTGAGCATCGGCTGGTTGGTGTCGGCCTTGAGCTTCTCCCACGCGGCGGTGTCGGCGTCGCCGCCGCCCGCGAAGGTGCCCGGGTCGTACGAGGGCGTGGAGACCAGCGCGAGGATGGCACCGGTGCGCGGGTCGAGCGCGACGACCGCGCCCTTCTTGTTGCCGAGGCCGTCGAATGCGGCCTTCTGGGCCTTGGCGTTGATCGTGGTGACGATGTCGCCGCCCTGCTTCTGCTTGCCCGTCAGCATGTCGAGGGTGTTGCGGAAGAACAGCCGGTCGTCGGTGCCGGCCAGGATGCCGTCCTCCAGCGACTCCAGCTGGGTGCTGCCGAAGGCCTGCGAGGAGTAGCCGGTGACGGGTGCGTAGAGGGGGCCGTCGACCCAGGAGCGCTTGTACTTGTAGCGCAGTCCGTTGACGAAGTCGGAGCTGGTGACGCGGTCCCCGCCGACGATGATGTTGCCGCGCGGGTAGGCGTACCGGTCGTACTTGTTGCGGTCGTTGTGCGAGTTGTTGGCCAGGCTGTTGGCCTGGACACCCTGGACCCAGTTGGTGCGCACCATGAGGGCCAGGATCAGGACGAGGCAGAAGATCGAGACCCGTCGGATGGGCTTGTTCATGTAACGGGTCCGCTCCTCGTACCGGTCAGTGCGTCGTCGTGCTGGTCAGTCAATCGCACCGGTCATCACGTTTCCGAGGCCGGGGCCGGTTCCACCCCGGGCCGGCGGGCGCTGTCGCTGATCTTCAGCAGCAGGGCGATCAGCGCCCAGTTGGCGACCACGGACGAGCCGCCCTGCGCCATGAACGGCATGGTCATACCGGTCAGCGGGATGAGGCCGGTGACGCCGCCGGCCACCACGAAGACCTGCAGCGCGAGCGCCGAGGAGAGGCCGACGGCGAACAGCTTGCCGAACGGGTCGCGGGCGGCCACCGCGGTGCGCAGGCCGCGCTGCACGATCAGGCCGTAGACCATGAAGATCGCCATCAGGCCGGTGAGGCCGAGCTCCTCGCCGAAGGAGCCGATGATGAAGTCGCTCTTCGCGGCGAAGCCGATCAGGTAGGAGCGGCCCTGGCCCAGTCCGGAGCCGGTGACCCCGCCGGAGCCCATCGCGAACAGGGCCTGGCCGATCTGGTCGCTGCCGCCGCCGTCCGGGTGGGCGAAGGCGGCCATCGGGTCGAGCCAGGCGTCGATCCGGACCTTCACGTGGCTGGAGGCGGCGCCCACCGCCACGGCGCCGCCGATGGACATCAGCAGGCCGAAGACGATCCAGCTGGTGCGCTCGGTGGCGACGTACAGCATCACCACGAAGAGGCCGAAGAACAGGAAGGACGAGCCGAGGTCGTTCTCGAAGACCAGGATCAGCAGGCTGAGCAGCCAGATCACGATGATCGGGCCGAGGTCGCGCCCGCGCGGCAGGTACAGGCCCATGAAGCGGCGGCTGGCCAGCGCCAGGGCGTCCCGCTTGACCATCAGGTAGCCGGCGAAGAACACCGCCAGGATGATCTTGGCGAACTCGCCCGGCTGGATCGAGAAGCTGCCGAGGTGGATCCAGATCTTCGCGCCGAAGTCGCCCTTGCGGGCCGGGAAGAAGGCCGGCGCGGCGAGCAGCACCAGGGCCACCGCCATCGAGATGTACGTGTAGCGCTGGAGGATCCGGTGGTCCTTCAGGAACACCATCACCACGATGAAGAAGGCGATGCCCAGACCCGACCACATCAGCTGGTTGGCCGCCGCCGGGTAGTTGTTGGCCAGGAGCTTGCCGGCCTTGTCGAGCCGCCAGATCATCACCACGCCGAGCCCGTTGAGCAGCGCGGCCAGCGGCAGCAGCAGCGGGTCGGCGTACGGCGCCCAGCGGCGCATCGCCAGGTGCGCGACCATCGCGAGCACACCCATGCCCAGGCCGTACCCGAGCATCCCGGCCGGCAGCGTGCCGTCCATCGCCAGGCCCACGTTGGCGTACGCGAGGACGGGCAGCAGCACCGCGAAGGCGAGCAGTGCCAGCTCGGTGTTGCGCCGGTTCGGCGTGCCCTGCGGGGTGATGGTGGTGTTGCCCCGGCGCCGGGAGTCCGCCCGCCCGGCGGGCGGCGGCACGGGGGCGGTGGCCGGCGTCGCGCCGGGCCGGCGGTCGCCGGACGGGCTGTCCGGGCCGCTGCTCAGGTCATAGGTGCTCACGTGGTGGCCGCTCCCCGACGGCTGGCAGGCCCGCGCCGGTCGGCGGCGGTACTGCCCGGTTGGTGCTGTCCGCGGCGGACGGCCGCACGGTGGCCGCCCCCCGTCACGGTGTCGGGCAGGAGGCCGCCTTCTTCTGCTCCTCCTCGGTGAGAGCCGGTGCGTCGCCCAGCGGGCTGACCGGGACGGCGGGTGCGGCGGTGGCCGACGGGCTCGCCGGGGCGGTCGCGGCCGGGCTCGGCGCCGGGGCGGTGCCGGCGTGGCTCTCGGTGGCGCCCGGCGAGGCGGTCGCCGTCGGGGCGGCCGAGGGGGTGCCCGGTGTACCGGTGGCCCCCGCGGCGACCTTGCGGCAGACCGCGGCCTGCTCGCCGAGCTGCTTCGCGGTGTCGGTGGCGTCGCTCAGGCTGCCGGCCGAGATGGTGTTGGTGACGTGGGCGGCCTGGTCCTTGGGCAGGAACTTCAGCTCGATGTCCCCGTACGAGTCGTGCACCGAGGACAGGCTCAGCCCGGCCAGGTTCTGGTTGATGCCCTGGAACACCGCGACGTGGTCGCCGTCCACGCCGACGTAGTACTGGTCCTGCGTCCAGCGCCAGCCGAAGTAGCCGGCGCCGGCCAGCAGGCCGAGGGTGACGACGGCGATGATCGAGCGCTTCGCCCACTTGCCCTTGCGGACCGGCTCGTCGTCGTCCGCCTCGTGGGCGTAGCCGGGCGCCTCGGCGCCGTACGCCCCGTAGCCGCCCTCGTAGCCCTCGGCCGGGCCGAAACCGCCCGGGGCGGCGCCGTAGCCGCCGTCGTAGCCCTCGGCGGGGCCGAAGGCACCCTGCGGGGCGCGGCCGAGGCCGGCCGCCCGGCCGGCCGGGGTGTTCAGGATCGACTGGTCCGCGGCGGCGGAGGACGGCGGCGTCTCGGCGACCGCGCCGACCACCACGGGCACGTCGCCGTGCTGTCCGCTGAGCGTGTCGGTGGCGCCGACGTCGATGACGTCCGCGACGATGCAGGTGATGTTGTCGGGGCCGCCGCCGCGCAGGGCGAGCTGGATCAGCTCCTGGACGGTCTGCTCGGGGGAGTAGAAGCTCCCGAGGGTCTCCTCCAGCGTCTGGTGGCTGACCGGGCCGGACAGGCCGTCGGAGCAGATCAGGTAGCGGTCGCCGGCCCGGACCTCGCGGATCGACAGGTCGGGCTCGACCTGGCCGCGGCCGTCCAGTGCGCGCATCAGCAGGGAGCGCTGCGGGTGGGTCTCGGCCTCCTCCGGGGTGATCCGGCCCTCGTCGACGAGGCGCTGCACCCAGGTGTGGTCCTGGGTGATCTGGGTCAGCGAGCCGTCGCGCAGCAGGTACGCGCGGGAGTCGCCGACGTGCACCATGCCCATCCGCTGGCCGGTCCAGAGCATCGCGGTCAGGGTGCAGCCCATGCCTTCGAGCTGCGGGTCCTCGTCGACCATCTGGCGCAGGCGGTCGTTGGCGCCCTGGACGGCGTCGGCGAGCAGGGTCAGCAGGTCGGCGCCGGGCACGTCCTCGTCCAGGCGGACGATCGACCCGAGCACCTCGGAGGAGGCGACCTCGCCGGCCGCCGCCCCGCCCATGCCGTCGGCCACGGCCAGCAGCCGCGGCCCGGCGTAGCCGGAGTCCTCGTTCCCCTCCCGGATCAGTCCCTTGTGGGAGCCGGCGGCGAAGCGCAGTACGAGGCTCATTCCCCCGCCTCGCTTCGCCCGGTCGCGGAGCCCACTGGTGCCCGCAGGGCCCTCCCGGCCGTCGGGCCGGGGGCGGGTGCCCCGATGCTGCACTCGCTCATGCGGTCCGTGTCCCCCTCTGGGCTTCGTCGGAACTGCGGCCGCGGCCTCGGGAGAGGACGCGGCCTCGGCAACACTCGCGCACGGCCGCGACAGCGTCGCCGCTGCCGTCCCGGCTGGTCATGGACGGGATGCTGTCCCACATGCGCTACTACTTCCGCAGTTCGATGACGGTCCTGCCGATACGGATCGGCATGCCCGGCTGGAGCGGAGTGGGCGCGGTGAGGCGCTGCCGGTCCAGATAGGTGCCGTTGGTGGAGCCTAGATCCTCGACCGTCCACTGCCCAGTCTGATCCGGGTAGATCCTGGCATGACGGGAGGACGCGTAGTCGTCGTCCAGCACGATGGTGGAATCATGCGCGCGGCCCAGCGTGATCGTCTGGCCCTGGAGGGCGACCGTGGTGCCCGCCAGTGAGCCCTGTACGACGACGAGTTGGGTGGGTGCGCCACGACGCCGGGCAGGCTGCGCGGGGGCGGCCGGCTGGCTGTTGCCGGGGCCCTGCGGGGCCCGGCCGGGCGCCGGGGCGCCGGTGCCGGCCGTCGCGGTGGCGCCCCGGCGCGACGAGCGCGGGTTGATCTTGGTGCCGAACAGGTCGCTGCGGATCACCTGGACCGCGACGATGACGAACAGCCACAGCACGGCGAGGAAGCCCAGCCGCATGACCGTCAGGGTCAGTTCTGACATAAGTGGCCCGCTTCTACCCTTCGACCTGTCGGTAGACGATGGTGGTGGAGCCCACGACGATTCGCGAGCCGTCGCGGAGCGTAGCGCGCTGAGTGTGCTGTCCGTCCACCACGATGCCGTTGGTCGACCCGAGATCGAGCACCATCGACGGGGTGCCGGGGCGGATCTCGGCGTGCTTGCGGGACACCCCGGGGTCGTCGATGCGCACGTCGGCCTCGGTCGAGCGGCCGAGTACGCAGGCGTTCCCGGTGATCTGGTGGCGCGACCCGTTGACCTCGATCCACCGCCGTACGGCCGTCCCGCCGTGGCCGGAGCCGGGGAACGGGCGGACGTTGCCGCCGCCGGGCTGCGGTGCGGGCTGTGCGGGCGGCGCCGGGGGCATCGAGGGCGGCATGGTCGGGGCCTGCGGGGGCGAGCCGTAGGGCGGCTGGCCCTGCTGCCAGGGTGCGCCGGGGGCCGGCGGGGCGGGCTGGCGGCCGTAGCCGGCGGCGCCGCCCTGAGGCTGCTGGAGCTGCTGCGGCTCCTCGGCGGCCAGGGTGCGGCTGCGCACCCGGTACAGGCCGGTGTCGAGGTCGTCGGCCTTCTCCAGGTTGACCTGCAGCGGCCCCATGAAGCTGTACCGCTGGGCCTCGGCGTACTCCCGGACCATGCTGGAGAGCTCCTGGCCGAGCTGCCCCGAATAGGGGCTGAGCCGCTCGTGGTCGTGCGGGCTCAGCTCCACGATGAAATCGTTGGGGACGACGGTGCGGTCGCGGTTCCAGATGGTGGCGTTGTTGTCGCACTCGCGCTGGAGCGCACCGGCGATCTCCACCGGCTGGACCTCGGACTTGAAAACCTTGGCAAAGGTGCCGTTCACGAGACCCTCGAGCCGCTGTTCGAACTTTTTCAGGACTCCCACGGGGCACCCCCTTCCAAGGGTTCGGTCGCGCCTACTTGCGGTACTTCCGTACTGATCGTATCCACGCCCGGGCCATCCGTACGGTTCCCGGACCGCGTCGTGCCCGGGGGTGGGGTTGCGCACACCGCGCGCACCACCGCGCCCGCCGCCGTCCCCGCGCCCGTCCGCGGCGCCTTCGCGCGGCACCCTGCGAGGCGGTCCGCGCCAAGGCAGGGCTACCCGGTCGCAGGCCCGCTCACCCCTCGCTCGCCTGTTCGCGGGGCAGCCGTTCGGATGCGGCCCGCGTCGCCGGCCGGCCGCTGTTCGAACTCGGATCCGGTGGGCGCCGCTCCGGATGATCTTGGAGGGGTGGTGCCGGGGCGGGACGCGGAAAGGGATTCGGAGGTACCCCGTGGAGCGTGCTAATGTTTTCCATGTCGGAAGGGGCGCCCGCAAGGGAGCCGGACCGAAGGCCAGCGAAACACCGGAGACGGTGCGGAGCGGGTCCGAGGATCAGCTAGCATCTACGACAACACCCTTTGCGCGGGTGGCGGAATAGGCAGACGCGCTGGATTCAGGTTCCAGTGCCCGAAAGGGCGTGGGGGTTCAACTCCCCCCTCGCGCACAACGGTCGAAAGACCGAACGAAGCCGGTCAGTACGACGAAAGTCGTACTGACCGGCTTCGTCGTTGTCCGGACGCCTTCCCCCGCCCCGCGCCGGCTCCCGGGGACTGCTCCGGGGTTCAGCTCCCGGCGGCCGGCAGGTCGGCGCTGACCTCGAAGCCGCCGTCGCCGGTCGGGCCGGCCGTCATGGTGCCGCCCAGCAGCTGGGCGCGCTCGCGCAGGCCGACCAGGCCGTGGCCGCCACCGGGCAGGGCGCCGACCGGGCGCAGCGCCGGCGGCCCGTTGCGCACCTCGACCCGCAGGACGCTCCCCCGGGCCCGCACCCGGACCAGCACGGCGGCGTCCGGCGCGTACTTGCCGATGTTGGTCAGCGCCTCCTGGACGGTGCGGTACGCGGCCCGCTCGACGGCCTCCGGCCAGGCCCGCCCGCCGACGCTGACCTCGGTCTCGGCGGCCAGGCCGCTCTCCTCGATGAGCCGCTCCAGGTCGGCCAGCCGGGGCTGCGGCGCCGGCGGCACGTCGGTGCGCACCCGGGACGTCCGCAGGACGCCGACCATCTGGCGCAGCTCCTCCAGGGTCCGGACGGACAGTTCGCGGATGGTGCGGGCGGTCGCCACGGCGGCCGGGTCGCTGCTGCTCACCTGGAGTGCGCCGGCCTGGATGCTGATCAGGCTGACCTGGTGCGAGACCACGTCGTGCATCTCGCGGGCGAGCCGCCCGCGCTCGGTGATCAGCACCCGCTCCGCCAGCAGCCGGCTCTCCCGCTCCTGGCCACGGGTCAGCTCGTCCAGCCGGGCCGCGAGTTCCAGCCTGGTCCGGGACAGCAGGCCGAGGGCGGCCGGACCGGCCGCGAGCATCACGCACTGGATCGCGTACAGCGCGTTGTCCCGGTCCAGGGCGAGCGGGTGGTCGCTGAGCGGCCAGTGGAAGAACTCGACCAGGGCGAAGACGGTGGCGCAGAGCACGCTGAGCCATGTCCGGGACCATCGGGCGGCGGCCGTGTAGACCGCGGTGACGGGCGCGATCCAGATGTAGTTGAGGTAGCTGCCGGGCAGCACCAGCAGAAGCACCGGCCCGGGCAGGCGCCGGCGCAGCAGCAGGGCGACGGCGGCCAGCACGGACAGGCCGTTCTCCCACCAGGACGAGCCGCGGGCCACCAGGGCGGCGTCCACCAGGGAGAGCAGCACCGGCAGCAGCAGCATCAGCCAGGGCGCGGTGACCCAGGCCGGGCGCCGGGACGGGGGCCGGCCCGGCGGGGGAGCGGCGGTGGTCATGCGTCGCCGCGCGGCTGGGTGTGCGGGTGCGGGTGCGCCGGGGGCTTGAGCAGGCCGGCCCGGTGGGCGACCACGGCGGCCTGGACGCGGTTCACGGCGTCGAGCTTGCCGAGGATCGCGGAGATGTGGTCCTTCACGGTGCCGGTGCCGAGGAAGAGCCGGTCGGCGATCTCCGCGTTGGAGAGGCCCTCGCCGAGCAGTGCCAGGACGTCGAGCTCCCGGCCGGTGAGGGTGCGGGCCAGTGCGGCGGCGTCGGCGTCGGGCCCGGCGCCGTCCACGTAGCCGCCGATCACGGTGCTGGTCACGGCGGGGGAGAGGATGCTGCCGCCCGCGGCCAGCACCCGGACGGCGTGCACCAGCTGTTCGGGGGCGGTGTCCTTGAGCAGGAACCCGGCGGCGCCGGCCCGCAGGGCGGTGCCGATGTACTCGTCGGTGTCGAAGGTGGTGAGCATCGCGACGGCGGGCGGTTGCGGCAGGGCGCGCAGCAGGCGCAGCACGGAGATGCCGTCCACGTCGGGCATCCGGATGTCGAGCAGGACCACGTCCGGCTCCAGCCGGCGGACCTCCTCCTCGGCCCGGCCGCCGGAGCAGTCGCCGACCACTTCGAGGTCGGGCGCGGACCCGACGATCAGCCCGAGGCCGGACCGGACCAGGATCTCGTCGTCCACGATCAGTACACGGGTCGTCGCCATGGGTCCCTCCTCGGGGCGGTGCTGTGGGGGCACGTGCTGCGGGGCCCTCCGAGCCTAGGCCCTGCCGGCGGACGCGCCGCCCGGGCGTCACCCCCGCCATTCGGCGGGGGTGTGAATCGGCTACCTGGTTCACGAAATTCTCATCCTGGGTGAGCCACCATGGAGGGGAGCAGCTCCCGTCGGCGCAGGCCGGGCGGGGTGCGGCCCGGCGAGGGCGGCCTGTGCGGGCGGGCCGGTACTGATTCCCGAGGTCGATGCCCGGTGCCGGCTGTCCGGCGCCCGGCGCCCGATTGTGCGGATGCGCCCCACCATCTGATCGTTTGGAATAGAGCTGTGTCGTCCACTGTGAAGCCGGAGCCGTCCGCCGCACCCCCCGCCGAGGACCGGTCCGGCCTGTCGGCGCGCTGGGGCCCGCGGGCCGCCGCCTCGACGGTCTGGTACCTGCGCCTGCTGGCGCTGCTCAACCTGGTGGGCGTCCTGGCGGTGCCGTTCCGCGACCAGGTGCAGGACCACAACGAGGGCGAGTACTTCACCCCGTACCTGATGACGGCGGGCCTGGGCTCGGTCGTCCTGTCGGTCTTCCTGGCCATCGCGATGCGGCGGCGCAAACGGGCCGCGTGGATCTTCAACCTGGGGCTGGGCGGTCTGACCTTCGCGGTGTACGTGCTGTTCATGGCGTTCTCCGGCGACGGCTACGACTACGTCAAGCACCCGTTCAACTGGTTCTCCATCACACTGACCGGCCTGTTCGTGCTGGCCCTGCTGGTCGGGCGCAGGGAGTTCACCTCCAAGGGCGACCGCTCCAACCCGAGGACGGCGGCGGCGACATTCGTCGCCGGGCTGCTGGCCGGCGCCGGGATCGGCGCGTTCCTGGTCTGGCTGAACAACACGCTCCACGGCGCCGACTTCTGGGACCTCTACCGCTACTCGCTCGGCCGGATGGTCACCGTCGCGCCGTCCCAGCACCTCGACTCGGTGATCTCCGTGCCGACCTGGGTGAACGCCGTCATCAACGCCATGAGCGCGGTGCTCTTCCTGCTGGTGATCTACGTGGCGTTCCGCAGCCCGCGGGGCAAGGAACTGCTGACCGAGGAGGACGAGGCCCGGCTGCGGGCCCTGCTCGACCGGCAGGGCGGGCGGGACTCGCTGGGCTACTTCGCGCTGCGCCGCGACAAGGCGGTGATCTTCTCCCCCAGTGGCAAGGCGGCGGTGACCTACCGGGTGGTCGGCGGGGTCTCGCTGGCCTCGGGCGACCCGATCGGGGACCCGGAGGCGTGGCCGGGCGCGATCGAGGCCTGGCTGACCGAGGCACGCGAGCACGCCTGGGCGCCGGCCGTGATGGGCGCCTCCGAGGAGGCCGGGGTGATCTACGCCCGGCACGGGCTGGACGCACTGGAGCTGGGCGACGAGGCGATCGTCGAACTGGACGAGTTCTCGCTGGACGGCCGGGCGATGCGGGTGGTCCGCCAGGCGTACAACCGGGTCAAGCGGGCCGGCTACACGGTGCGGATCCGCCGGCACGAGGACATCCCCGAGTGCGAGATGGCGGAACTCGTCGAGCGGGCGGACCAGTGGCGCGACGGCGCCACCGAGCGCGGCTTCTCGATGGCTCTCGGCCGTCTCGGCGACCCGGGTGACGGCCGCTGCGTGATGCTGGAGTGCCATGACGGCGAGGGCGACCTCAAGGCGCTGCTGAGCTTCGTGCCCTGGGGCGAGACGGGCCTCTCGCTGGACCTCATGCGCCGCGCGCGGGACACCGAGAACGGCCTGATGGAGTTCATGGTGATCGAACTCCTGCAGCGCGCCGACGAGGTCGCACTGGAGCGGGTCTCGCTGAACTTCGCGATGTTCCGGTCGGTCTTCGAGCGCGGTTCCAAGCTGGGCGCGGGGCCCGTTCTGCGCCTGTGGCGTTCGGTGCTGGGCTTCTTCTCCCGCTGGTGGCAGATCGAATCCCTCTACCGTGCCAACGCGAAGTACCGCCCGATCTGGGAACCGCGCTACCTGCTGTTCGAGAAGAGCAGCGAGATCCCCCGGATCGGTATCGCGAGTGCCCGCGCCGAGGGTTTCATCACCGCACCGAGTCTGCCCGCTCTGTTCCGTCGCCGACACACCCGCTCCGCTGTCGCGGCGCCCCGGGTGCCGGTGGCGGAACGCAGTGGGAAGGGGTAATCCCTCCGCCGGGGGGCGGAGGGAGGGCCGGCCGCCGAATGCGCCGCCGTAGCCCGGTCGGCGTCATTCCTGCGGCGTCATCCGGACGGGGGTGTTCCGGCCGGGAGTGTCCCACCTGAGGATGACCCGGATTCGGCAATTATGCCGATGAGGATTCTCCGGTCGGCTTCTAATGTTGAGTGCTAACAGAGGTTTCGGGGACTGTCGGATACGGAGTGACACCTGTGATTCATCGGACCCACGCGGGGGGCGTGCGAAAAGGGCCGTTGGCATTCGCCGAACGGGCCGTTGTCGCAGAGTGGGGGCCGTTGTTCGGCGCTGTCCGGGAGCGGGTGGTCCAGAAGAAGTTCGCGGCCGTCCCGCTGGCGAGCGCCGCGACGTTCCTGGTCCTGTTGTTCAGCGTCGTCCAGCACCTGCCCGGGGGTGACCGCTTCGTCACCGAGATCGGGGTGGTCAGGGCCTCGCTGCCGCTGGAGGTGTCGCTGGTGCGCACCCCGCTGTCGCTGTTCGTCCCGGCGCTGGACCTGCCCGTCTGGGGTGCGCTGGCCCAGGTGTTCCTGGTCTTCGGGGTGGCCGAGATCGTGCTCGGGCGGCGGCTGACGCTGGTCATCGCCTACGCCTGCACCCTCGCCGGGACGCTCTTCGCCCGGATCGCCGTCTCGGTCGGCCCGGACCACCTCTTCGGCTTCCCCGGCTGGGTCGCGCACGTGCGCGACACCGGGCCGTCGGCGGCGGTCGTCGCGCTCGCGCTCTGCATCGCCTTCCGCTGCCGGGCCTGGTTCACCGGCGGCACGGTGCTGTTCCTGATGGTCGGCGAGGCCGTCATCCTGCCGAACCTGGCGGGCCTGGAGCACGTGGTCGCGCTGCTCGCGGCGGCGTTGATCGCCGCCACCGTCGAGGTGTTCGGCGGCTACTGGCCCCGGGTGCTGGCCGGGGTCGGTGCGGCCGCCACGATCGCGGCGGCCGCCTCCCGGGCGCCCGACGCCCGCCGCCGCGCCTCCGCCGGGGCCTGAGGGCCGTCGGCCCGGAGCGGGCCGCCCCGCCCCGCCCCCGGTCTCAGCCGCGGGCGGCGGGGCGGGGCAGCGGCAGCTCGAACCAGACCACCTTGCCGACCGCCTTGCGGGCCGTGCCCCACCGCTCGGCCAGCGAGGTCACCAGGTGCAGCCCGCGGCCGGTCTCGCCGAGCTCCTCGGCCGGCTCCAGCGACGGCAGGTTGTGGTTGTCGTCGCTGACCTCCACCAGCAGCTTGTCGACCCGGATCAGCTGGAGCTGCACGCGGTCCCTGGCGACCCGGACGGCGTTCGTCACCAGCTCGCTGACCAGCAGTTCGGTGGTGTCCGCGATCGCCTCCAGGTGCCAGGCGGCCAGCTGCTCGCGGACCAGCGCACGGGCCCGGCGCACCTCGGCGGTGTCGACCGCGAGGTCCCAGGTGGCGACCTCGGTGGGGGCCACCCCGTCGAAGCGGGCCACCAGGAGGGCCACGTCGTCCTTGCGGTCGTCCGAGTGCAGCCGCTCCAGGACGACGTCGCAGGCCTGCTCGGGGGTCTGCTTGGGATCGATCAGGTTGCCGCACAGCGCGGCCAGCCCGGCTCCTATGTCGCTGCCCCGGACCTCGACCAGGCCGTCCGTGCAGAGCACCAGCATCGAGCCGTCCTGCACGTCGATCTTCTTGGCGACGAACGGCACCCCGCCGACGCCGATGGGCGCGCCGGCCGGGATCTCCAGCAGCTCGCCGGTGCCGTCCGGGTGCACCAGCACGGGCGGGACGTGGCCGGCGCTGGCCAGCTCGCACGTCCGGTTGATCGGGTCGTAGACCGCGTAGAGGCAGGTCGCCAGGTGGTCGTCGCCCAGCTTGTGGGCCAGGTTGTCCAGGTGGCGCAGCAACTGGCCGGGCGGCAGGTCCAGGGCGGCCAGGGTCTGCATCGCCGTCCGGAAGCGGCCCATCGCGGCGGCCGAGTGCAGGCCGTGGCCCATCACGTCGCCGACGACCAGGGCGACCCGGCTGCCGGGCAGCTGGATCGCGTCGAACCAGTCGCCGCCGACCTCGGCCCGGGGGTCGCCCGGGAGGTAGCGGTGGGCGATCTGCACACCGGGGATCCGCGGCGGGCGGGTCGGGATCATCGAGCGCTGCAGGGTGGTGGCGACCCGCGACTCGGCGCGGTGCAGCCGGGCGTTGTCCAGCGAGAGCGCGGCGCGGGCGGCCAGCTCCTTCAGGGTGGCGGCGTCGCTCTCGTCGAACGCCCCGCGGTCCGCCAGCCGGAGCAGCTTCAGGACGCCGATCACGGTGCCCCGCGCGGACAGCGGCAGGACCAGCATCGAGCGGCCGGCCACCACCTGGACCAGCACCTCACCGCCCACCGGCGAGCTGCTCAGCGAGGCCGCGTAGTCGACCGCGACGTCCGGGCTGACCACCGGGACGAGGACCGGCTGGTTGAGCTGCAGCGCCATCCCGGGCGGGGTGCTGCGCGGCATGGCGAGCAGCGCGCCCTCCTCCAGGACGTGCTCCCACTCCCCCTCGGCCGCGTTGAACGTGCGGGCGACCCGGCGCAGCATGGTGGCGTCGTCGGGCCGGGTGGCGGGCAGCTCCGAGTCGGAGATCAGGCCGTCCAGCAGGTCGACGCTGGCGAAGTCGGCGACCCGGGGGACGAGCACCTGGCAGAGTTCGCGCGCGGTGGTGTCCAGGTCCAGCGTGGTGCCGACCTTGCCGCCGACCTCGTTGAGGAGGGCGAGCTGCTCGCCCGCCTGGCCGTCGGTCAGGATCGGCAGGACCTGGTCGGCCTGCGGGGCGCCGCCCGGGGCGGGGATCACGGGCACGGCCGGGCCGGCCCGGTACTGCCCGTCGGCGCCGGGATCGGCGGCGGCCTGCTCGATGGTGACGTCTCCTTCGGACGAGGCGGCGGGAGTGACGGGCGCGGGGCCGGCGGCCCCCTCGCGCTGGCCCGGTACGCCGCTGCCGGGCGCACCCGGCGGCAGCACCCGCAGGCCGAGCGGCGACCCGCCGCGGGCGGTGGCGGGCCGGCCGGGCTCGGCCCGGCGGCCGCCGGGCTGCTGCTCGGTGCGGGCCGGGCCCAGCCGGGAGGCCCGCTGCTGGGCGGTGGGGTAGCGGCGGCCGAGGCCGGCGGCCGCGCGCGCGGTGCCCGCGGCGGGCGGCTCGAACGGCAGGACGGGCAGGACCGTCCCCGCGTCCATCCACAGGGCGGGCAGGCCGGCTCTCCGGAGCTGGGCCAGCAGCCGCTGCGCGCGGCGCGGCGACCCGGCGGGCAGCAGCGAGGCGAGCGGCCCGGCGGAGCCCTGCCCGGGCGGGGCGAAGGCCGCCGTGAGGCGCTGGAAACCGCCCTGGGCGGTGGCGGTGGCCGCGTACGGCAGCTGCCGCTCGCCGATCGCGATCCGGGGGCCGGCGGTGCGCAGCGGGCGGGCGTCGGTGGCGAGCGCCAGCAGGCTGCGGCCGGCCGGCTCGATCAGCGGGTAGGCCCACCAGAAGACGTCGCGCAGGCGCTCCTCGCGGTCGGTGACGGCCATCGCGCCGGCCCAGGGGGTGTCGAGCTGGGTGAGGTCGTCCAGGGTGTCGAAGGCGTCGCAGCGGCGCCCGGCCGGCGGGCGCTCGGGGCGCGGCACGGCGGTGGCGTCGGCCGGCGGCCCGGGGTGGGAGCCGGCGCGGGACGCGGACCTGGGCTCGACCGCGGGCAGCAGCCCCGACGCGGTGCGGCCGTGCGCCACCTCGGCGCGGTGCCCGAACAGCTCCTCGGCGGCCCGGTTCCACTGGACGATCCGGCCGTCCTCGTCCACCAGCACGGCGGCGAGCCGCAGCAGGGCCGCCACCCCCGCCGGCGGGTTGTCGCGCTCGGCTGTGCCGCCCTGGCCCGGTACTGCGGCCGGGGCGTCGTCCGTACTCGGTGCGGAGTCGGGCTCTTCCACCATGGATTCGGTCTGCTCCCGCCTGGCCGCCGCGCCTGGGGGTGGCCGTTCTGTGTGGTGGGGCGGCGTGCTCTGCCGTTCCCAGCGAAGCACGGAGAGGGTCTGGACTGATAGCGAAACGGTGAGATTGATAAGTATCGGTTGCGCACCACCCGGTGTACGCCGCCGCGCACACCCCGTCCCCCGATCGGTGGGGTGCCACGGCCTCCGGCCAGGCCTGGGAACAACCCGATCGGGGTACTCTGGCGGATCGGACCGAGACGAGACAGAGGCGAGAAGGTGACCGCGCAGAGCCCCGTCCGCTGGTCGGACCCCGAGCAGCAGCAGCTGGAGGAGCGGGTCGCCGCCACCGAGCTGGCCTGGCTCACCCTCGACGTCGACGTGCAGACCCTGCGGGTCGAGATCGACAACTTCGCGCTGATCCACCACCAGCTCCTCGGCCCGCTGTACGCCCGGCTCGACGAGCTGGACGCGCTGATCGCCGAGGCCGTCGCCGCCCGCAGCGGCGACCCCGAGGACGCGCGCCGGGCCGCCGACGCCCGCCGCCAGGTCGACGAGCTCCCCGACCTGGAATCCCTCTTCGCGGACATCGCCGACGTCCGGGAGCAGCAGGCGGTGACGCCGCCCGAGGCGCCCGCCAGGGTGCGCCCCGGCAAGGACGCCCAGCGGATCTACCGCGACCTGGCCCGCCGGGCCCACCCCGACCTGTCGACCGACCCGGCCGAGCAGCAGCGCCGCTCCGCCTTCATCGCCCGGGTCAACGAGGCCTACGCCTACGGCGACACCCGGATGCTGGAGCAGCTCGCCGAGGAGTGGTCCACCGACCCCGAGGCCGCGCCCGCCCTCGACTCCCCCGACCGGCTCGGCTGGCTGCACCAGCGGCTGGAGTGGCTCGGCGGGAAGATCGCCGAGGTGGCCGCCGAACAGGTCCGGCTGGAGAACACCGCGATGGGCGAACTGCTCGCGCTCTCCCCCCAGGACCCGGACCGGCTGCTGGAGGAGCTCGCCGAGCAGCTGCTCGCCAAGGCCGCCGCCCAGCAGGACGAACTCGCCCGGCTGCTCGCCGGCCGAGGCGCGCACCGGTCCGCGCACCCGCACCAGCACCAGACCCAGGAGACCCAGACGATGTTCGCCCAGATCCCCGCCACCGACGCCGCCTCCGTCCCCGCCGACGCCGCGCTGCTCGACGTCCGCGAGCAGGACGAGTGGGACGCCGGCCATGTGGACGGCGCGCTCCACATCCCGATCGGCGAGGTGGTCGCCCGGATCGGCGAGCTGCCCGGGGGCCCGCTGTACGTGATCTGCCGGGTCGGCGGGCGCTCCGCGCAGGTCGTCCAGTACCTGGTGCAGCAGGGCCACGAGGCCGTGAACGTGGACGGCGGGATGCTGTCCTGGGACGGCGCGGGGCGCCCGATGGTGAGCGGCGGCAGCGGCGAGCCCTTCGTCCTGTAGGGCCTCCCCCGGCCTTCGGCCGGAGCGGCACCCGGAGCGTCACCGCGGTAGGGCAGGATGGGCCCGCCGCGGCAGGGCGCCGTGGCCGGGGAGAGCGGGGGAGCATGGCGGCGACCGTCGACGACCCGTCGGACGAGGCGCCCGCGCCCGGGGCCGGCCCGCGGCCGGTACGCGTCTGGTCGACGCCCGCGCTGGCCGTCCTCTGCCTGGCCGCCGCGCTGCTGCTGGGCGGCACCGGGTGCTTCCTGGGCGCCGTGTTCCTGCACGTCGCGCCCGCCAACTCGCTGTCCCGGGAGTACCGGCCGCAGGTCGACGGGCTGGTCTACCCGGAGTTCGAGCAGAACTGGAAGCTGTTCGCGCCCAACCCGCTCCAGCAGAACACCGACCTGGCCGCCCGGGTCCGGACGGCGGGCGAGGGCGGTGAGACCCACACCCGTCCGTGGATCGGGCTCACGGCCCGGGACATCGCCGCGGTCCGCGGCAACCCGGCGCCCAGCCACGCCGACCAGAACCTGCTGCGCCGGGCCTGGGACTTCTACGACGGCTCGCACAGCGGGCCGGACGGCTCGCTGAGCGGCCCGCGCGGGCCGCTCGCCGAGCAGTACCTCAAGCGGATCGCGCTGCAGCGGATCGGGCGCACCGTCGGGGGTGAACGCGTCCTGGAGATCCAGTTCCGGGTCACCACCACGGTCGTCACCCCGCCGTCCTGGAGCGGCGAGAGCCCGCCGCCCGTCCAGCCGCCCCGGGAACTGCCCTGGTGGCTGGTCGACGACGAGGACTACCGGGGGCTGGCGTGAGCGAGACGTCCCAGGCCCCGCAGCAGCAGCTGCTGGGGGGCATTCCCCGCCAGTCCGCCGCCGATCCGCCGGCTGACCCGCTGGCTGACCCGACGGCCGCGCCCCGGCCCGGGCCGGATGCCGGGCCGCCCGGCGGCCGGGCGGGCGTCCTCGCCCGGGCGTTCGGCGCCTTCACCGGCCGCGTCCTCGGCCCGTACCAGGCCGCCGTGGTGCGGATCGGCTTCGGCCTGGCCTGGCTGGCCTTCCTGCTCCGCGAGTGGCCCGAGCGCCGGGTGCTCTACGGCGACCGCTCGCCCTGGTCGCCCGACCTGGCGGGGCAGCTGCTGGCGGACAACGGGGCGTTCACCGTGCTGCCCTGGTTCACCGGCCGGCTCTGGTTCGAGCTGGTCTACCACCTGGCCGTGCTCGCGGCCCTGCTGGTGGTGCTCGGCTGGCGCACCAGGGCGAGCGGCGTGGTGTTCATGGTGACGCTGCTGTCGCTGCAGAACCGCAACGTGTTCGTGGGCGACGGCGGCGACAACGTGCTGCACGTGATGGCGCTGTACCTGGTGTTCACCCGCTGCGCCGAGGTCTGGTCGCTGGACGCCCGGCGCCGGGGCGGCGGCGGCCCGGCCGGGGTGCTGCTGTGGGTCGTGCTGGGCGCGGCGCTGACGGCCGGCCAGGCGGGCGCCTTCTCCGGTGACTCGCTGGACTGGACCGCCCCCGGCCGGTCGGTGTTCGCGGTCGGCCCGCTGCTCTGGGCGCTGTGGGCGGTGGCCGGGCTCTGGTACGCCGTCAACCGCCGGTGGCCGGACGGTGAGCCCCGGGCCGTCCTGGACGCACTGGCGACCATGGTGCACAACTGCGCGATGCTGGTGATCGCCGCCGAGGTCGTGCTGATCTACTCCACGGCCGGCTGGTACAAGGTGCAGGGCTCGCGCTGGCAGGACGGCACGGCCCTCTACTACCCGCTGCACCTGGACTACTTCACGCCCTGGCCCGGGCTGTCCGGGCTGCTCGGCTCGCTGCTGCTGCCGGTGTTCCTGATCTCGTACGGCACGGTGGCGGTGCAGGTGGCCTTCCCGTTCACGCTGTTCAACCGGCGGGTCAAGAACGTCCTGCTGGCGCTGATGATGGTGGAGCACGCGGGCATCGCGGTGGTGCTCGGGCTCCCGGTGTTCTCGCTGGCGATGATCGCGGCGGACGCGGTCTTCCTGCCGACCGCCGCGCTGCTGTGGGTGGGGGCACGGGCCGGCGCGCTCGGTTCCCGGGCCGGACGATCTGTGCTGACCTAAGCTGTCCCGTATGTCCTGGTTCGCCGCCCTTCGCGACACCACGCGGACCGGGCTGCACCTGGACCGGGCGCTGACCGATCCCAAGCGGGCGCTGCGCGGGGCCGTCGCGGTGGGGCTGGTGCTGTTCCCCACCCTCGCCCTGAGCGGGCCGTCGCTCGCCACCTCCGCCGCGATGGGCGCCTTCATCGCCGGCACCGCGACCTTCCAGCGCAGCTTCCGCCCCCGCCCCACCATCGCGATCGCGGCCGGCGCCGGGCTCGGCGTCAGCACCTTCCTCGGCTACCTGGCCGTCGGCGTGCCGGGGGCGTTCCCCGTCCTGCTCGCGGTGTGGGCCTTCGGAGCCGGGCTGATGTGGGCGATCGGGCCGACCGCCGGCGTCGTCGCGGCCAACACCGTCTCGGTGATGCTGGTCGTCGTCCAACTGCCCGTCAGCGTGCCCGCGGCCCTCGGCCACGGCCTGATCTGCGCCCTCGGCGGCGCGGTGCAGGCCCTGGTCATCACCGTCTGGCCGATCGGCAGCTGGACGGTGCAGCGCGAGGCCCTCGCCGACACCTACGCCGAACTGGCCGACTACGCGCGCCGGCTGCGCCAGGACCCGACCGCCCACGTGGACCCGGAGCCGTTCATCACGGCCCGTCACGCCGCCACCCTGACCCCCTGGCAGGAACGCCACCGGCCGCCCGAGATGCGCGGCCTGCGCGGCATCGCCGAGCGGATCCGCCCCGCCCTGGCCGCCATCGCCGACCCCAAGGTCGGGGCCCCCGCCGAGGGCCCGGAGCGGGACCGGGCCCGGGAGGTGCTGGCCGCCTCCGCCGAGGCGATGGACGCGCTGGCGAAGTCCGTGCGCACCGGCGATCCGCTGCGGCTGCCCCGGTCGGCCCCCGCCCTCACCCTGCTCACCCCCACCGAGGGGCCGCAACTGCGCGGCGCCGCCCGCCGGGCCACCCGCCGGCTGGCGGGCCTGCTGCGCCGGGCCGCCGACACCCTCGACCGCAACGATGAGGAGACCGTCAGCAGCACCCCCGAGTACGGCGCCCAGGGGCGGCTGCGCAAGCCGCCGCTGTCCCGGATGGTGCCGGTCGCGGCGCGGGCCGTGGGCCGCCAGCTCCAGCCGCGCTCGGCGATCTTCCAGCACGCCGTGCGGATCGCCGGGGTGGTCACCGCCGCGTACCTGCTGGCCCGGCTGCTGGGCCTCGGGCACGGCTACTGGGCGCCGATGACCGCCGCGATGGTGATGCGCCCCGACTTCGCGCAGACCTACAGCCGGGGGGTGGGGCGGCTGGCGGGCACCGTGGTCGGGGTCGGCATCTCCACGCTGGTCGTCCAGCTGGCGGACCCGGGCGAGTGGCTGTCGGCGGCGCTCGCGGTGGTCTGCATCGGCGTCGCCTACCTGACGCTGCGCACCGGGTACGCGCTGATGACGGCCTGCATCTCCTCGTACGTGGTGTTCCTGCTCGGTCTCCAGCCGGGCGATCCGCTGACCACGGCGTTCGAGCGGGTCGGGCTCACCCTGCTGGGCGGCAGCGTCGCACTGGTCGCGTACGCGCTGTTCCCGACCTGGCAGTCGGCCCGGCTCGGCGAGCGGCTCGCCGAGTGGCTGGCCGCCGCCGGCCGGTACAACGCGGCGGTGCTCGCGCTGTACGGCGACCCGGGCGGTGGCGGCGGGCCCGAGGTGCGGGCCGCGCTGCTGGACTCCCGGGAGGCCCGTTCCGAGTTGCTGCAGGCCGTCCAGCGGGCCGACGCCGAACCCTTCCGGCACTCCACCCGGCTGCCGGACGTCTCGCGCAAGCAGATCGACCGGGCCCGGGCGGCGGTCGGCCACCTCGGCCGGGCCGGCGTGCTGCTGGAGGCGCACCTGCCCGCCCCGGACGCCGATCCGGTGCCCGGCCTCACCGAGTTCGCCGAGGAGGTGAAGTACGGCACCGCGCTGGCGGCCGGCGCGCTGCTGACCGGGCAGCAGGTGGACTTCGGGCCCGTCCGGGAGGCGCACGCCAGGCTGGAGGAACAGCTCGCCGCCGCGCCGAGGAGCGAGCAGCTGGAGGTGGCCCGCTCCGGCACCCGGCTCCAGTTGCAGGCGTTGAAGGACCTGGAGCGGGCGCTGCGCCGCGGCGGCGGCCGCGGCGCCGCCCAGCAGCCGAGCGAGGCCCGGCTCTGAGCCGCGCCGCCCGGGTGGCAGAGTGGCGGCATGGACGACAAGACCGAGGCCACCGGGTGGGTACGCGACTGGCGGGAGTGCGCCGAGGCGCCGGGGACGGTGCTGCTGGACGGGTTCCACGCGCTGAAGCACGCGCTGCGCTTCGGCGGGGACGTCCGGTACGTGCTCACCGCCGACCGGGCCGGGCTGCTCGCCCTGGCGGCGGAGCTGGCCGACGACGTGTCGGAGCGGCTCGCCGCGCTGGCCGTCGAGGTGCCAGCGCCGCTGCTGCGCACGGTGCTGGCGAAGGTGCACCCGACCGGTGTCGCCGCGCTGGCCGTCCGGCCGGACCGCGCCGCCAACCTGGCTGCGCTGGCGCCGACCCCGCGCCGGGCCCCGGTGGTGGTGCTGGAGAACCCGCGCAACCAGGGCAACGTCGGCGCGGTGATCCGGCTCGCGGCGGGCTTCGGTGCGACCGGCGTCGTCACCACCGGCGACCTCGACCCCTGGCACCCGGGTGTCGTCCGGGGCAGTGCCGGGCTGCACTTCGCGACGGCCGTGGAGCGGCTGACGCTGCCGGAGCTGCCGCCCGGCCCGCTGTACGTGCTGGACCCGGAGGGCTCCGACATCCGGTCGGTGAGCGTGCCGGACGACGCCCTGCTCGCCTTCGGGTCGGAGCGCCACGGCGTCTCGGCGGAGCTGCGCGGGCGGGCCACGCGGCTGGTGGCGGTGCCGATGCAGCCCGGCGTCTCCAGCTTCAACCTGGCCACCAGCGTCGCGATGGGGCTCTTCCACTGGATGTCGGGCCGCCGGCCCTGAACCGCCCCGGGCCTCGGGGCCCGGGGGCAGGGCCGGCGCCCCGTCAGCCGAACAGCCGGCGCCAGGTGTCCGGGCCCGGGTAGCCGTCCGCCTCGCTGCCGCGCCAGCCGAGGGACAGCTGGAAGGCCTGCACGTTGAGCCGGTCGCTCTCCGTCCAGCGCGGGCCGGGGCCCTGCGTGTAGTAGCGCCCGAAGCCCTTGCGCACCAGCTGTTCGCCGAGCTGCTGGACGTGGCTGTTGGACTGCCCGGGCGCGAACCTGCCCGCGCCCGGGAAGGCGGGCACGCCGGTGGCCGGCGGCGGGGTGACGGGCGGGGTGGTGACGGGCGGCGGCGGCGAGGCTCCGTCGATGTTCCGGCCCTTGCCGTTGACCAGGTAGTCCCAGGTGTCGCGGCCGGGCAGGCCGTCGGCCTCGGCGCCCTTCCAGCCCTGCGCGAGCTGGAACGCCTCGGTGGCCTTCCGGTCGGCCTCGCCCCAGGTGGGGCCGGGCCCCTCCGAGTAGAACCGGGCGCCGCCGCGCTGCACGAGCATCTGGCCGAGCTGGGTGATGTAGGCGTTGGACCGGCCGGGCCCGAACGTGTCGGCGCCGGGGAAGGCGGTGCTCTGGCCCGCGCCGTCACTGCTGGCGCCACCGCCTGGCGACAGCGCCTTGTAGCGGTAGGGCAGGTAGGAGGCGGAGTTGCTCCAGTAGGCGTACGGCGTGGTGCGCCTGGTGGTCGTGGGGGAGGTCTGCTCGTAGGCGAGGTAGCTGGTGCGGGCGGAGTCGGCCCAGCCGCCGAAGATGGTGACGTGCGAGCCGGCCTGCGGGTTCGAGGGGTTGTTGAAGACCAGGATGTCGCCCGGCTGGAGGTCGGCCTTGGTGATCCGGTCGGCGAAGTCCGGCAGCGTCCAGGTGGTCTGGCTGCTGTCCAGCCCCCAGGCCATCGACACGAAGCCGGAGCAGTCCTGGCGGTAGCCGTCCGACCAGTAGCTGCTCATGCTGTACGGCACCTTCTGGTCGACCCAGCCCTGGGCGCGCGCGATGATCTGCTCACGGGTGACGCCCTGGACGGCCTGCAGCCTGGCGCCCTGGCCGGCCGGGTCGGTGCCGAAGCGGCCGGTGACCTCGCC
The DNA here is from genome assembly GCF_042669755.1 of Kitasatospora sp. NPDC057223. NCBI lineage: Bacteria > Bacillati > Actinomycetota > Actinomycetes > Kitasatosporales > Streptomycetaceae > Kitasatospora > Kitasatospora sp. NPDC057223. The sequence goes on from NZ_JBHUWW010000114.1 coordinate 28,916, forward strand.
CTGCGGGGTGCTCGGGGTCGGGGCGCTGCTGGTGCCGCCCGGGGTGGGTGCGGCGGCCGCTCCGACGGCTCCCCCGCCGATCACGGTGCCGACGGCGGCGACCAGGACGGCGGCGCGGCGGCGCCGGCTGTGCGAGGCCGCGTGTCCGCCGTCCCGCACGGACGCGGCGTGCAGTCTGGCTCTGCGACGTGCGGTGCAGCCGGTGCATATGCAGTCGACGTCGGGTTCGACCTCGTCGAAGTCGAGCAGATCGGTCATCTCCGCCTCTTTCCGGGCCACGTCTTTCCAGGGCCATGCGCTGACGGCATGGCAGGAGTGACCTTCCCAGGTCGAATCCGCGTGTTATCGGGACCAAAGTCCCAAATCGGACGAGTATTCGCCACGGGAGGCTGGGCCGGGTGGGTGAGTCCGGCCGACGGGCGGCCGGGTGCGGGCGGACAGGGCGTTGCGGCGGGCGGGCTGTGCCGGTACGAATCGATCGGACCGCGGACGGGTCAGCCGGCGGGCCGGGGAGCGGTCACTCCCACTCCCAGCGGATCCCGACCTGGCCCGGCTGCTGGTCGGGCGAGAGCACGTGGGCGCTGGCGGAGGCACCGATCCAGAGCTGCTCGCGCCGCCGGTCCACCTCCTCGCCCGGGGCCCGGTCGTAGCGCTCGCTGTGGGCCGGCACCGCCGCCGGGTCGAAGTGCACCTGGAGCACGTACTCGCGCACCGGCACCGCGAACCGCCGCCCGTACACGGTGGTCGGCCCGCCGGGCGGGATCTCCACCTCGTACTCGAAGACCGTGCTGTCACCCAGGCCCAGCGGCCGGTCGAGCATCAGCTCGGCCACCACCAGACCGATCTCGGGGCGCCTCCGGACCCGCCCCAGCCGGCCGTGCCGGACGGAGGTGATCTCCGGGCAGCCGGTCGCCTCCTCGTCCGCCTTGTGCACCACCAGGCAGCGCGCCACGCCGCTGACCGTGGCCCGGACGACCTGGCGCATCCTCAGCAGGTAGCCCCGGCGCTGCGCGTCGACGTAGTAGGCGTCGTGGATGCTGAGCCGCTCCAGCTCGCCGGTCGGGGGCGCGTCCAGCTCGCTGAAGACGTCCGCGATCTGCTGCTCGCCGGGCCAGACGTCCTCCAGCCGCAGGCTCCCGGTGGCCGGGGCGGCGGCCCAGCGCCCGCGCGGTCGCGGCGGGCCGAGCAGGGTGGACAGACCGGTGTGCGGCAGGCCGAGCAGTTCCTCCAGCAGATGGACGGCGTGCAGCGAGGCGGCCCGCTCGGGCTGGCTGCGCCCGCGCCGCCAGTAGCTCAGGGTGGTGACGCTGACCTTGATGCCGCGCCCGGCCAGCGCGGCCCTGATCCGGTCCAGGCTGAGGCCGCTCGCCTCGACGGCGGCGTTCAGGGCCTCGGCGAAACTGCCGGCCGAGCCGGGCAGCGGAGTGCTGACCAGGGGTGCGCCGGTCAGGGGCGGGCCCGCCAGCGGCGTGCCGGACGAGAGGGCGACGGGTTCGTGCTCGCCGGCGCGCTGTTCGATCAGGCGGAGCCTGGCGGCGTTCTGTGGGAGTTGTGAGCCCATCCGGATACCTTCCCCACCAAGCGAGTTCGGCGGGACCGGCCCGCCGCCGGTATGCGCTGGTAGCTGCGTCACCGAGCTGTGGGGAACCCTACGCACGGTCGAGAGGCTACGTCATCACTCGTGCGTATGACAGTGGTCACGACAACAGGGCCGCGGATCCGTGGATCTTGAAACACGGCCGCAACGTCACCGCCGGGGCGAGCCCGAAGG
>NZ_JBHUWW010000115.1:0-30642 GCF_042669755.1 Kitasatospora sp. NPDC057223
GTCGATGCTCGCCGAGGCGGTCCACACGTGGGCCGACACCGGCAACGAGGTCTTCCTCCTCGTCGCCGACCGCCGCTCCCCGCCGCTGTCCGCCGGGCCCCGCCGAATCGCGTCGAGCCGGCCGACGAGGTTTGCAACTCCCTTTTCGTGCAAGGCGTATGGGCATGAGAGGACTCTTCGTAGCAGTCAGAACAATCGCCAACATCGCCGTCGCGATCCTGGTCGTCTGGATCCTGATGCGCCTACTGGGCGCCAACACCGGCAACTCGCTCGTGCACTGGTTCGAGCAGGCCGCCGACTGGCTGGCCGCCTGGTCCAAGGGCATCTTCAAGGTCAGCACGACCTCCGTTCAGGTGGTGCTCGACTACGGGCTCGCCGCCCTGGCCTACGGCCTCATCGGCAACCTCGGCGCCCGCCGCGAGTGGACCTGAGGCGCTTCGCCGCGACCCGCCCGGTCCACTGCGCGGACGTTGCGGCGGACATCCGGGCGGACGTTTGGGCGGGGGATTCCAGGGCAGACGTGGGCCGCCGTACCGCAGGACACGCCGACGAAAGGCCGCAGCCATGACCAACTTCGTGATCTCCCTGCCGGGCACCCTCAAGAAGGAGCTCACCCCGGCCGCGAAATCCCAGCTGCTCGCCGCACTGCAGGGCACCGACCCCCAGGAGGTCGGATCGGACCCCCAGGGCCTTGACGTGCTCACCCTGCACGAAGGCGAGCGGATCTTCACCCTCCGCCTGGAGGTGGAGGCCGAGGACAGCGCGGGGGCCGAGCGCGAGGCGGCCGCCGTGGCGACCCGGGCACTGGCCGGTGCCGGCTTCGACGAGGACACCGCACTGCTCGGCCGGCCCGCCGTCACGGCCATCGACACGGCCGCCGACACGGCGTGACCGGCCGCGTTCACCGCCGCTGCCGTCGCTCCGGCGGCGTGGCGGCGGCGCAGTCCACACAGGTCGTGGCGGCCGGGCGCACCTCCAGGCGCTCCGCCGGGACGGGCTCGCCGCAGCGCTCGCCGTAGCCGTAGTCGCCGTGGTCCAGACGCTCCAGCGCTCGGTCCAGATCGTCGAGGTGCTCCTGCGCCAGGGTGAGCAGCGAGGCGACGTGGGCTCGTTCGAAGGCGGTGCTCGAACCGTCCGGGTCGTGCTCGTCGTCGACCGCCACCAGGGCGTTCGCCTCCACGATGGCGGTGTGGTCCCGGGTGAGGCCGGCGATCTGCGCGACCGTGCCGGCCCGTTCGGCCCCGAGCCGCTCACGGGCGGCGCGGCGGTCGGCCGGGGAGACGGGGCCGCGCCCGCGACCTTCACGCATCGTCGTCCAGCAGGCGCCGCAGGACACGCCGGAAGAACACGCGGGCGCACCATGCGACCAGGGTGTCGGCGACCCGTGGCAGCGCCGCCACCCGCAGGTCCTCCCGCCACTGGACGACCGACCCCTCCGGGCGGGGCCGTACCTCGATCTCGGCCCAGCCGGTCACCACCGTCCCCCGTTTCTCCAGACGGCACAGGCCCGGGCGGTCTCCCAGCGGCGGCTGCCAGTACGTCACCTCCATCGGGTCGTCGAACCCGACCGGCCCGAGCGCGGTGCGCGCGGTGAACCCCGTCGCCGCTCCCGCGGACGCGCCGGTCACCCGGATCGCGGTGAAGGGTACCGGCCCGGCGTGCCGCTCCCAGTCCGTCATGCGGCGCCAGGTCTCCGCGGCCGGCAGCGGCGAGCGGCGGGTGATCCGGAAGAGTGCCATACGTGATCGTAAGCACCGGCGGCGTCATCCGGCCGCCCGTCGGGCACGGGTGTCAGCAGCCGTCGCCCGCCGGCGGGTCGGGGACGTGTCAGCAGCCGTCGCCCGCCAGCGGGTCGGGGACTTCGTCCAGCAGGTGGGCGCCGTTGTTGCGGACGGCGTTGACGGCGGTGGACACCGGCCGGACGGCGAGGTCGCCACCGGCGGGGGTGTGGAGCAGTTCGCGCAGCTCACCGGGGTCGGTGTGGGCCGGATCCAGCCAGTCGCCGATGTCGGCCCGGTCGACGGCGAGGGGCATGCGGTCGTGGACGCGGCCGGCCGCGTCGGTGGCCCGGGTGGTGATGATGGTGGCGGTGGTCAGCCAGGCGAGCGGGTCGTCGTCGGGCCGGCCTTTGTCCCGCCAGAACTCGTAGAGGCCGGCCATCACCAGCAGCCCGCCGTCGGCGGGGGCGATGAAGTACGGCTGCTTGAAGGCCTTCCTCCCGTCCGTGGCCGGCACGGGCACCCATTCGTAGTACCCGTCGGCGGGGATCAGGCATCGGCGGGAGGCGAAGGCCTTGCGGAAGGCGGGCTTCTCGTGGACGGTCTCGGCCCGCGCGTTGATCAGGCGGGCGCCGCCGGACGGGTCCTTCGCCCAGGAGGGCACCAGCCCCCAGCGCGCCGTGCGGAGCCGGCGGGTGATCTCACCGGTGTCCCGGTCCAGCCGCTCCAGCACCGCCCACACCTCGTCGGTGGGCGCGGTGTTCCAGTTCGGCGCGAGCGACTCGGCGGTGTCCCGGCGGGTGGCACCGAACAGTTCGACCAGGTCCTGGGGGCCCGTGGTGTTGACGAAGCGACCGCACATGTCCCGGTACCGTCCGCGGATCGAAGGGCTGCTGAAGGGCTGTACCAGTATGGGCCGCCGAGCCCGGTGACGGGCGCGCGACGCATGGGCGCACGCCCCGCTACCGCCGGGCTACCGGACCGAGGTCGCCCTCGACGGTGGTCCGGATGATCAGGGGCCGGCCCCAGAGGGCCAGGAGTTCGTTGGCGATGGCCACGACGGACAGCGGATCCTCGTCGCCGCGCGCCTCGATGGCGGCGGCCGACAGGCTGCGCGGGACGGCCCCCGCGTCGAGGAGGACGCGCCACTCCTGCGGTCCGAGCTCCAGGAACTCCAGGCCGGTCAGCCCGGCGATCTCCAACGGGTCGGCGAGCGTACCGGGGTAGGCGGTGAGGGTCCGCAGAAGCGGCAGCCCGGTGACGGGGGCGAGGCTCAGCGGCTCGTCCTCCCACACGCCGATGGACAGGACCTCCAGGCCGGGGTGGACGGCGGCCTCGATGCTCCGCAGGCTCATGATGTTGACGCGGGCCACGGCCGGCGGCCCGTCGGGGCGGCCTGCGGGATCGTCGGCGGGCTGCCCCAGCACCAGGTCGGTGAGGCAGTCGGCGAGCAGGGCCGCGCCGACGCTCTCCTCGTGGCTGAGCATGATGACCTGCCCGACGTGGCCGCGCGGGCCGGGTGTCAGGTCGACCGCGAGGACGTCCCCGCCGCCGTTGTCCCCGAAGGCGATCCAGCCGGGTGAGCCGACCAGGCCCTGCACGGCGGCGCCGGGCCGGGTGACGATCGCCTCCGTCGCCGCGATGTCCCAGCGGTAGTGGCGGGACGGCGCGTCGGCCACGTACAGGCCTTCCAGCGGCAGGAGCTCGCAGCCGACCGAGGCGAACACCCGTTGCGCCGACGCGTAGTCGTCGCCCCAGTCCTCCCACCGTGCCCGGGTCACCCGGTAGAGCGCCTTGAGCTCCTCGGGCAGCGGGACACCGAGGCGTACCTCTGCGGCAGCGATCTCCGTCTCCGTCGCGCCGACGGCCTCGGGCAGCCGCTCGCGGAGGGTGCGTTCGAGCAGCAGCGGATCCGCGGAGCGGGCTGGTCCCGCCCCGGGCACCGGCTCGGGGAGGCGGCGCCAGGGCTCGGGCAGTGAGCCCTCGACCAGGAGGAGCGCTCCCGGGTGCGGGCTGCCGAGTCCGGGCTCCACGGCGGGGCTGGGCCCGAGCAGGTGGAGCGCGGTCCTCCCGGTCGGAGTGACCTCCGCGGTGAAGGAGATGTCCTCGATGCCCGCGCCCGCCAGCGCCTTCTGCACCCGCTCCACCGCGTCGTACTGGTCCTGGTCGTCCTCGACCTGGGCGGCCCGGCCGGGCGGCGGCGGATTTCGCCGCAGGGCCAGGCTCCAGCCGTCCCGGCCGATGCGCCCGGCCACCCGGGCGGGCGTGCCGGCGGGCCGCCCCGGGAGGCCGGCCAGCAGCAGCCGCAGGACCGGCTCCCAGGTCGCGAAGTCGTTCACCGCTGCCGTGGTGGGGTTCTGATCAACCATGGGCAGACCGTACGCGGTGGCACTGACGGTCTGGGAGTGCGCACGAGGCCCGGCTCCGGTCAGGCCGCCCCTCCGGCCTCCGGGGGAGCGGACGGGCGGTCGGCCGCCGGTTCGTCGAAGCGGACGCGTACCTCCTCGAAGGGCTTCGCGCTGGCGGCGGTGGCGTAGGAGGTGAACGCGCGGCGGTCGGCGCGGGTCAGCCGGGCCCGGTCGGAGAAGGGCCCGCCCAGGTTGCGCGGCCAGAGCCCGCGGGCCCGCACCGAGGTGCACTCGGCGCACACCACCAGGGTGAACGCGCCGAGGTAGAGCCAGGCGATCAGGCCCAGCACGATGCCGAACAGACCGTAGGTGGCGGTGGCGCCCTTGAGCTCGTGCCCGACGTAGTAGGTGCTGACGGACAGCAGGAGCTGCCACACCAGGGCCCCCGCGACGGCCTCCGGCCAGAGCGCCGGAACGGTGAGCGGACGGGCGGTCAGCACCTTGAAGGTGAGCACGATCAGTGCCGCGTTGACGGCCACCGACAGCAGCATCCCGCCGCCCCGGACGGCCAGGTTCACGGCGGTGCCGTAGGAGTGGGTGCCGGTGGCGACGGCGGCCAACGCGGTGGTCAGGGCGATGCCCAGGGCCAGCACGACGAGGAGCACCAGGCTGCGCAGCCGGGAGACCAGCGGGTTGGGCCGCTCGTGCTGCGGGACGGCCCAGACGGTGTTGAGCGCGTTCTGGGTCGCCTGCGCCACCCCGAGCGCGCCGTACAGCACACCGCCGATGCCGACCGCCAGCGCGAAGCCGTTGCCGTGGAAGGAGTGGATGTTCTCGCCCAACTGGTCGCCGATCACCGGGAACTGGCCGAGCGCCGAGTTGAGCACGTCCTGCTGGAGGCCGGGGTTGCCGTTCAGGGCGAAGCCGAGGACGGTGACCAGCAGGAGCAGCATCGGGAACAGCGAGAGGAACCCGTAGTAGGTGATCAGGGCGGCGAGGTAGGAGCCCTGGTCGTCGACGAACTTGTAGACCACGGCGACGCCGACCCCCGCCCATCGGTGTGTGCGCTGGTAGTGGTCCAGTCTGCCGATCATCCCCAAGGCCGTGGTCCTGTCCGGTCGAAGCGGGCCCCGGCCCGGCCGGGATGCCCGCCGACTACCCGCTCCGGCCGCCCTGCATGCCACGCCCGGCCCGTCGCCACCGGGTGCCCGCGCACCGGGTGCGGATGAGCCGGTGAAACAGGGGCAGACGGCCCGCATGACTGCGAATCGAAGACACCCCGTGCGGCGCGCCGCGGTGTCCCTGCTGGGGTTGCTGGCGCTGCTGGTGATCCTCGGATCGGTGCTGGGCGGCCGGCCGGCCACGGCCGAGGACGGTGTCAACCGGACACTCGCGGCGCACCGCGACGGGTTCTGGGACAGCGTCAGCTCCTGGGTGTCGGCGGCGGGTTCCACCCCGGTCGTGGTGGGTGTCACGGTGCTCTGCCTGCTGGCCCTGCTGATACTGCCGGGCCAGGGCCGGGGCCGGGGCCGGGGCGAGGGCCGGGGTCGGCGGCCGCAGGCGGCGTTCCTCGGCTTCGCCGTCGCGGTGCAGTCGCTGGTCTTCCTGCTCACCACCGTCTGCGTGGAGCGGCGGCGCCCCGGCGTCGTGCCGCTGGACGTCTCCCCGCCGACGTCGAGCTTCCCGTCCGGCCACACCGGCGCCGCGCTCGCGCTGTACGGCGGCCTGGCGGTGCTCGCCCACCTCCGGCTGCGGCGGCCGTGGCGGGCGCCGGTCGTCACCCTGCTGCTCCTGCTGCCGCTGCTGGTCGGCGCGAGCCGGCTGTACCGGGGCATGCACCACCCCACCGATGTCGCGGCGGCGCTGCTCAACGGCGCGGTGGTGCTCTACGTCTCGGCCCGGCTGTTCCTGCCGGGCCGGGACGCACCGCACCCCGGCTCCGCCCCGGAGCCCGCCGCGCCGCCCGCCGTAGCCGGTACCCGGGTCGCCGTGGTGGTCAATCCGCTGGTCACCGACCACGCCACCCGCGAGCAGATCCGTGCCGCGCTGGAGCGCGCCGGCTACCGGGAACCGGAGTTCACCGAGACGACGGAGGCGGATTCCGGCGCCCGGGCCACCGCCCGGGCGGTGCGCTCCGGCGCCGGACTCGTGGTGGCCTGCGGCGGCGACGGCACGGTGACGGCGTGCGCCGGTGCCCTGGCGGGCACGGCCGTGCCGCTGCTGGTGGTGCCGTGCGGCACCGGGAACCTGCTGGCCCGCAACCTGGGCCTGCCGAGGGACGCCCGCCGGGCCCTCGCCCTGGGCCTCGCGGCCGAGCCCTGGGCCGCCGACCTGGTGCTCGCCCGGGCGGACGGCATGCCCGACACCTACGTCACCGCGATGGCCGGCGCCGGGCTGGACGCGGAGATCATGGCCGCCGCCGATCGGCGGCTGAAGAACCTGATCGGCTGGCCGGCCTACGGCGTCGCCGCGTTGCGGCACCTGCGGGCTCCCAGGCTCCGGCTGACCGTCAGCCTGGACGGCCGTCCGCCGCTGGAGCGCCGGGCCCGGATGGTGGTGGCGGGGAACGTCGGCGCGATCCAGGGCGGTCTGCGGCTGCTGCCCGCTGCCCGCCCGGACGACGGCCTGCTCGACCTGGTGCTCTTCGACCCCCGGGGCCCGCTGGACTGGCTGCGCGCCCTGCGGGTGCTCACCGCCGGTACCTCCGGGGCCGGCGGGGGAGTGCGGTCGGGCGAGGTACGCGGGCCGCTGGAGTACCTGCGGGCCGAGCGGGTGGAGCTGGCCTTCGGCCGGTCCGTGCGGCGCGAGCTGGACGGCGACCCGGTGCCGGCGGGGCGCACCCTGCGGCTCGACGTCCGGCCGGGTGCGCTGCTGCTGCGCGCCCCCCGGCCGGACCCCGCGCCCGCCCGTCCGGGGGACGGGGCCCGGGAGCACGCCGTGACCGTGGAGAGGAGCAGCTGATGGGCACCGCGAACCGGGTGCGGCCCTCGCACGATCCGCAGGGGGAGGAACTCTCCGGCGACGAGGCGCTGGCGGCCCTGCGGGACTACGGCCGCTGGCGCCTGGCCCGGGACGCCTTCCTGCGCTTCCGTTACGCCGACGGATTCAGCCATGCGCGGGCGCTGGCCTTCCAGACGGCCCTCGCACTGGTCCCGTTCCTCATCGCGGTGGTCGGACTCTCCGCCGTCCTGCACAGCGACCGCCTCGGCCAGGTCACCGAGCTGACCCTGCGCCGCCTGGCCACCGGGCCCAGCTCCGACATGGTCAAGCAGGTACTGGACCGCAGCCGCGAACGGGCCGACGACGGCGGTGAGGTCGCGCTCTGGCTGGGCGCGCTGTTCTCACTGGTGAACATCGCCACCGCGATGTGCCAGATCGAACGCGGCGCCAACCGGATCTACGGCGTCGAGCGGGACCGCCCGTTCCACCTGAAGTACTCCCGCGGCCTCCTGATGGCGGTCACCGCCGGGCTGCCGCTCGGCCTCGGCTTCGTCCTGATGGTCGCGGGCGGGGAGATCGCCCGGTCGGCCGGCGAGGTGTACGGCTTCGGCTCCGGCGTGGCCGCCGCCTGGAGCCTGCTGCGCTGGCCGGTCGGCGTGCTGCTGGCCCTGCTGTCGGCCAGCGTGATCTTCCGGCGGGCGCCGAGGCGGGTCCAGCCCGGCTACACCTGGCTGGCCTTCGGTGCGGCCGTCTACCTGGTGCTGTGGACGGCACTCACCTGGGCACTCGGCTTCTACCTGCGTCTGAGCGGCTCCTTCGACGCGGTCTACGGACCGCTGAGCGCCTTCGTCTCCCTGCTGGTCTGGGCGTACCTGACCGCCATCGCCCTGTTCCTCGGGCTCGCCTTCGCGGCCCAGCTGGAGGCCGTCCGCGGTGGCCAGACCCGACCGGTGAAACCCGACCCGGGGGCGTGAGCGCCCGCGCCCCACCCCGTCCGGGCGGCTGTTTCGCCTCGGACGGGGTAGGCGGACCGCATCATGGGACCGACACCGACCACTCTCCCGCCGCCGACCCGCGCCGGGACGGACCGCCGCTTCGCCACCCGGCTGCTGCTGGCCGTCCTTGCGTTCGCGGCGGCGGCCGTGCCGTTCGGCGTGCTGCTGCTGCTGGTCGAGGCCCACTGGGGGCCGCTGCGCCGGCTCGACCAGCGAGCCGCGACCGCCCTGCACTCCGCCGTGCTGGCGCACCCGGCACTGCTCGACCTGCTCCGGGTGGCCAGCAACGTCCTGTGGGGCCCGTGGACGATGCGACTGCTGGTGGCGGCCGTCGTCTGCTGGCTCGCCGCCCGCCGGGCCTGGCGCCTCGCGCTGTGGGCCGCGCTCACCGTGACCGCCTCCGGGCTCATCGGGCTGCTGGTCAAGGAGATCGTCGCCCGCACCCGCCCGGCGCTGCCCGAGCCGGTCGCGCACGCGGCGGGCTTCTCCTTCCCGTCCGGCCACGCCATGACCGCGATGACCTGCTGCGCGGTGCTGCTCCTCGTGCTGCTCCCGGTGATCCACCGGCGGTGGCGGCCGGTGGCGTGGATCGCGGCTGTCGTCCCGGTGCTCGGGGTCGGCCTCACCCGGGTCGCGCTCGGCGTGCACTGGGTGAGCGACGTGCTCGGCGGCTGGCTGCTGGGCCTCGCCCTGGTGGCCGCGACCGCATGGGCCTTCGAGGCCTGGCGGATGGAGGCGGGCCGCGGCGTCGCGCCCGTCACCGAGGGCCTGGAGCCCGAGCTGAGCACGCCCGGCCCGCCGGAACCGCCCCCGGCCTGACCGAGTCCGCCCGCGCCGCCCCCCGGCGCCCCGTCCGATCCCGATCCGCACCGCTGCCACGCGCCGCGATGCGGTGCCTTCGACCGCCGAACCCGACCCAGGAGACCCCGTGATCCACGAGAGCGCCGCGCTGCGGCCACGCATCATCGGCCAGCAGGAGCAGGAGCAGGAGCAGGAGCAGGAGCAGGAGCAGGACGTCGCCGCCCGCAAGCAGGCGCTGCGCCGTCGTCTGGAGCGGCTGATCGGGATCGCCGCGACCGAGGGGAACGAGCTGCTCCCGCTGCGCAACGGCGACGAGATCTTCCCGGCGATGCTGGAGGCGATCGAGGGCGCCCGCCACACGATCGACATGACGACATTCGTCTACTGGCGCGGGGACATCGCGCACCGCTTCGCGCACGCCCTCGCAGGGAAGGCCCGCGAGGGCGTCCGGGTCCGGCTGCTGCTGGACGGGTTCGGCAGCCGGCTGATCGAGCAGGGGCTGCTGGACGAGATGGACCGCTCCGGTGTGGACGTCGCCTGGTTCCGCAGGCCGGCCTGGCTGTCCCCCCTCAAGCAGAACCACCGCTGCCACCGCAAGGTGCTGGTGGTCGACGCGGAGACGGCGTTCACCGGTGGTGTGGGCATCGCCGAGGAGTGGTGCGGCGACGCCCGCAATCCGCAGGAGTGGCGTGACACGCACGTCCAGGTGTGCGGCCCGGCGGTGGACGGGATAGCGGCGGCGTTCGCGCAGAACTGGGCCGAGTGCCGGGCGAACGGCCTGTTCGACCCGGAGGACCGCTTCGACGAGCACGAGCAGCCCGGGGGCGCCGTCGTCCAGGTCGTCCGGGGCTCCGCCAGTGTGGGGTGGCAGGACATGCAGACCCTGCTACGGGTGGTGATCACCTCGGCGCGGCGCAGGCTCCGGCTGGCCACCGCGTACTTCGCGCCGGACCGCTACTTCGTCGACCTGCTGTGCGACGCGGCCGGACGCGGTGTCGAGGTGGAGATCCTGCTGCCCGGCCCGCACACCGACAAGCGGGTCTGCCAGCTCGCCGGCGAACGCTTCTTCGAGGACCTGACCGCCGCCGGTGTCCGGATCTGGCAGTACCAGCCGACCATGATGCACGCCAAGGTCATCACCGTGGACGGCATCGCCACGCTGGTGGGCTCCACCAACTTCAACCGGCGCTCGCTGGACCACGACGAGGAGATCATGCTCACCGTCATCGACGAGCACTTCACGGCCCGCCTGGACGGCCACTTCGACGAGGACCTCGCGGTGAGCGAACCGCTCGACCCCGTGCGCTGGCGGCGCCGCTCGGCCGGCCGGCGGGCACTGGAGGCGGCCACGGGGCCGATCCGGCACTTCCTCTGAATTCGGGTTTGGTCCCGCACCGAGGGGTGAGACGGCGGTTGCAAGAACTCCGCGAACACTGGAAGGACCGGTACTCATGGGCATCATCGCGTGGATCGTCATCGGACTCGTCGCCGGGTTCATCGCCAAGGCCATCGTGCCCGGGAAGGACCCGGGCGGCGTCATCGTCACCATGCTCCTGGGCATCGTCGGCGGCCTGCTCGGCGGCTGGCTCGGCAAGGTGATCTTCGGCGTGGACTCGATAGACGGGTTCTTCGACCTCTCGACCTGGATCGCCGCCGTCGTCGGCTCCGTCATCGTGCTGGGCGTCTACCACGCCGTCGCCGGCCGGGGCCACTCGCACCACCGTGGCTCCCACGCCTGACCGGACCCGCCTTCGCGCAGCCCACGCCGACGCCGCCCTCTCACCGGGGGCGGCGTCGGCGTAGGCTCTCAGGGGACGGCCGGCCGCGGAGAGTGGGCGGGTCCGTCACAGCGTGCGAGCGGGTCGGCGCTGACCGCGAATGACCGATCAGGGAGAGTGATCTTCATGACCGTCCTTCAGGACAGGGCGACCTTTGCCGCAGGGCACGCCGGGCAGGGCAGCACCGCTGCTGCCGCCGCCGTGCCGGTGCGTCGGCCGGCCGGGAACCCGTTGGAGATGTCCTCGGCGGACGCCCGGGCGCTGTCCAGGGACTTGTTCCTGCGGCTGCGGCAGCTGGAGGAGGGCACCCGGGAGTACTCCTACGTCCGCGGCACCCTGATCGAGCTGAACACGGCGCTGGTCAAGTTCGCCGCCGGCCGCTTCCGCCACCGCAGCGAGCCGATGGAGGACATCCTCCAGGTCGGCACGGTCGGCCTGATCAAGGCCATCGACCGGTTCGACCCCACGCAGGAGTACGAGTTCGTCACCTTCGCGCTGCCCACCATCACCGGCGAGATCAAGCGCTTCTTCCGTGACACCAGCTGGATGGTCCACGTCCCGCGCCGGATGCAGGAACTGCGCCTCGCCCTGGCCAGGGCCTCCGACGAACTCGAACAGAGCCTGGACCGGGCGCCCACGTCGAGGGAACTCGCGGACCACCTGGCCATGGACGAGGCGGAGGTCCGCGAAGGCCTGAAGGCCGCAGCGGCCTACAGCGCCCACTCCCTCGACGTGCCCGCCGGCGCCGACGACTCCGCCGGAGCCGGTGGCAGCCTCAGCGACCGGTTCGCCGTCGAGGAGGACGGCTTCGACGCCGTCCTGCACGTGGAGAGCCTCAAGCCCCTGATCGCGGCCCTGCCCGAGCGCGAGCGCGCGATCCTCTCGATGCGCTTCGGCGCCGAGATGACCCAGTCGCAGATCGGCGAGGGCCTGGGGCTGTCCCAGATGCACATCTCCCGCATCCTCACCCGCACCCTGAAGGACCTGCGTACGGCCCTGCTCGCCGAGGAATGACGTGACGCGGCCGGGCGCGCCGGGAGCTACGAGCCGGTGCGGGCGGTTGCCGGCACGGCCAGTGGGCTGCGGGGCGGGGGGAGCGTCGGCCGGGCGTCCAGGGCGCCGGCCGTGCCGGTGAGGTCCATGATCCTCAGGACGGCGCGCGAGGTGGACGCCAGGTGGAAGGTCGCTCCGGCCTCGGTGATGCGCCGCCGGGTGCGGAGCAGGGTCCGCAGGCCCGCGCAGTCGCAGAAGGCCACGGCCGCGAGGTCGAGCAGCAGGATGCGCGGATGGCCCAGGAGGCCCTCCTCCACCGCGGAGGTGAGCAGGTGGGCGGTGTCCATGTCGAGTTCGCCCTGGACCTGGACGGTGGTGAGCGGGCCGGCGGCGGAGATCCGGGTGCTCAGGAGTTCTGCCGGCTCGGCCTGCGGGGTGTGCGGGCTGTTCCGGGTACCGGCCGTGGCGGGCGGTCGTTCGGCCAACAAAGAGGCCTCCCTTCGCCGGGCGACGCCGAAGCGGGCACCCGGGCACCGCAAGCTGCGGTACGGCTACCCTAGGTGCAACAGTTGCCATTGAGCAACATTTCACTGAGTCAGTGATCTGCGACGCACCCCGCCGGCGGCCTCAGGCGCCGTGGCCGGCGACGGGCGCGCCCGCCAGCCCGGGATGGCCCTCGGCGGCGTCCCGGAAGCCGCGCAGGCCGGTGATCAGGGCCTGCCGCGCCGCCGGCCGCATCGCGGCGAGGACTCCCTGCAACTCCAGCTCCCGCCGCGATCGGAGCTCGCCGAGGAAGTCCTGCCCCGAGTCGGTGAGATGCAGTTCGAGCTCGCGGCGGCTGGTGGCACTGGCGCTGCGGCGGACGAAGCCGACGGCCTCCAGGCGGTCGCACAGCCGGCTGACCGACGAGGCGCTGGAGCCGAGCTCCTCGGTGAGCGCCCGCAGGTTGGTGCCCTCGTTCCGCTCCAGGACGTACAGCACGCGCAGTTGGGAGACGGACACCGGTGCGGTGGAGATCTCCCGGCCGCCGCCCCAGAGCACCTCCAGCAGCTCCACCACGGACGAAGCGACACCCGCAGCGTCTGAGGGGGCCGCGAGGGGGGAGACGTTGTCCATGGGGAACATTTTCGCATCCCCGCCGGACAACGGAACCACCGGACAAGAGAAACACCGGACATCGGAACCGCCGGACAACAGAACGACCGGACATCAGAACCACCCGTCGGCCGGATCGGCCGGCCCCGGAGGAGAGGACCAACCGCCGTGACGACCGACTTGGCCGCCGTCGAGCGGGCTCTGCGCGCCGCCGCCCCCTACGCCCTGCTCGACGCGGTGCGCACCACTCTCACCGCGCGCTACCCGGTGCGCGACGTCGAGCTGCTCATGGCCGACTACAGCCTGACCGTGCTGCAACAGGTCACGGACCTGCCGCACACCGCCGAACCCGTGCCCGCCCACAGCAGCCCGGCGGGGCGCGCATTCGGTGCGCAACGGCCGTACCTGCAGAAGGCGGACGGTGCGGACGCCGACATCCTGCACCTGCCCGTCTCGGTCCGCGGCGACCGCCTCGGCGTGCTCAGCCTCACCCTGACCGGGCCGGGCCTGGCTGACGGGACGAGCGAGGAACTGGCGGAGATCGCCGAGATGCTCGGCCACCAGATCGTGGTGGCCGAACGCGACACCGACCTCTACCTCCAGGCCCGCCGCAAGGACCGCCTCACCCTCGCCGCCGAGATGCAGTGGCAGCTGCTCCCCGCCCGGGCGTGCGCCCGCGAGGAGTACGCCATCGGCGCCCAGCTGGAGCCCGCCTACGCCATCCACGGCGACAACTTCGACTGGTCGGCCACCGGGGACCGGCTCACCCTGACCATCACCAACGGCATGGGCGAGGGCATCGACGCCTCGCTGCTCACCAACCTCGCCATCAACGCCCTCCGCAACGCCCGCCGTGCCGGTGTGGACATCGCCGACCAGGCCGCGCTCGCCGACCAGGCCGTCTGGGCGCAGTACCAGGGTGCGGCGCACGTGTCCGTCCTGCTCCTGGAGTTCCACCTCGACACCGGGCTGGTGGAGATCGTGGACGCGGGCTCCCCGCAGCTGGTGAGACTGCGCTCCGGTTCGGTGGAGCGGATCCCGTTCGAGGCGCAGTTGCCGCTCGGTCTGGCCGACGACACCCCCTACGCCGCCCAGCAGATCCGGGTCGTGCCGGGGGACCGGCTGATCTTCGTCAGCGACGGCGTGCACGCGGTGGCCTCCGCGGGCGGTGAGGCGTACGGCGAGAAGGCGCTCGCCCGGGCGATCCTGGCCACCCGGATGCTCCCGGCCGCCGAAGTGCCCCGGGCGATCCTGACCGAGCTCGCGCGCCACCGGCGCGACATGCCGGACGACGACGCCCTGATCGTCTGTCTCGACTGGTACGGCCGCCACCCCGCACCGGCCGACGCCCGCCCGGCCTGAGGGCGCGGGCTCCGCGCCCTCACTGCAGGACGCCGACCGCGCGGGCGATCACCAGGAGCGAGGTCAGCAGGGCGGCGACGCTCTCGATGCTCATCAGGAGCTTGGCCCGGGTGGACAGCGGCATGGTGTCCGTGGGGCTGAAGGCGGTCGAGTTGGTCAGCGAGACGTACAGGTAGTCGGGCAGGCTGGGCACCCAGTCGGAGGAGATGCTGGCCCCCTCGGCGACCTCCTCGACGGCGTCGTGGTTCTCGTCCTGGGAGAACCGGAAGTCGGCCGGCGGGAGTTCGGCGCGCGGGGCCTGGGTGCGGCTGACCGGCCCGCCTCGGTCGAGCTCCCAGTAGGCGAGGCCGAAGACGATGACGTTGGTGAGCCAGATCTGCAGGGCGGCGGTCAGCAGTTGCCCGCCGTCCTGCACCTGCGCGGAGACCATCTCGTGAACCAGGACGCCGAGCGAGACCAGGTTGCTGGCCCCGATCAGCAGGACGAGGGCCAGCGACAGCACCCGGGAGACGCGGGTCTGGCGGGTCAGCCGCAGGGGGTTGACGGTGATCAGCGGTACGAGCAGCAGCACCTCCAGCGCCGGCAGCACGTAGCGCGGTGCGACGAGCAGCTGCTGGGGGAGGGCGAGGTAGAGGGTGACCGCCACCAGGGTCGCGATCACCGCGGGGAGGCGGGGCTCCCCGCGCCGCTGATGCCGGGGGTGCCGGCTCCGGGCGTTCCCGCGAGTACGTTTCATGGACGCGTCCTCTCACCGTGCACCTGCCGGGTGGTCGGCGGACCAGGGATCCGCGGGTCGTCGTCTTGCCGCGCGGGCGGGGTTCACACCTCGGACGGCCCGGCGGTCCGGGCCCGAACTGACGCCGTGTCCGTCGGCTCATATGATCACCAGGCCATCGATCCGCCCTGTCGGGAGAACCGTGATGAACGACGCCGCGCCCCGTGCGAACAGCTGCTGCCCGCCCGCGCGCGGAGCCACGCCGGGGGCTCACAGCATCGGGGCCGGCCCGCCGCGGCCGACGGACGCGGCGGGGGCCCGTGCGGCGCGGACGGCTGACGGCGCGGTCCTCCTCCCGGCAGGCACCTTCCTGATGGGCACCGAGGACGCCGACGGCTTCCCCGCCGACGGGGAGGGGCCCGTCCGGCAGGTCTCGGTCGGCGCCTTCCGGATCGACAGGCACGCGGTCAGCAACCGCCGGTTCGCCGAATTCGCCGCCGACACCGGCTACCTGACCGAGGCCGAGCGCTTCGGCTGGTCCTACGTCTTCGCGGGCTTCCTGCCCGGCGCACTGCGCAAGGGGGCGCCGCGGCCGGCCGAGGCACCCTGGTGGTGCGGGGTCGGCGAGGCGTGGTGGCAGGCCCCCGAAGGGCCGGGCAGCACCCTCGACGGGCGGGCCGACCACCCGGTGGTGCACGTCTCGTGGAACGACGCGGCCGAGTACTGCCGTTGGGCGGGCGGCCGGCTGCCGACCGAGGCCGAGTGGGAGTACGCGGCCCGGGGCGGACTGGAACAGCGCCGCTACGCCTGGGGCGACGAGCTGGACCCGGACGGCGAGTACCGGTGCAACATCTGGCGCGGGCGGTTCCCGACCAGGAACACCGCCGAGGACGGATACCGGGGGACGGCGCCGGTCGACGCCTTCGAGCCCAACGGCTTCGGACTGTACAACGTGGCGGGCAACGTCTGGGAGTGGTGCGCCGACCGCTGGAGCACCGACCACCTGGCCGGGCCGCCCGCAGGCCCGGCCGCCGCCCCGGACGACGCGGCGAGGGTGATGCGCGGCGGCTCGTACCTGTGCCACGCCTCCTACTGCAACCGCTACCGGGTGGCGGCCCGCACCAGGAACACGCCTGACAGTACGTCCGGGAACGTCGGTTTCCGTTGCGTGCGGGACGCCTGACGCCCTCTCGGAGTGCGGGGAGTATTGCGGCGGCATGAATATTTTTCCGGAGCATTGACGAAAAAATACGGGCCTCAGCATGCTGTGCCACATGCACAGTCAAGGTGGCCCCCTCACTCAACTGAGACGCGGGCACGAGCAGCTCGTCCTCGGTCTGCTGCGCCGGTACGGCCGGCTCAGCCGCGGCGAGCTCGGCCGGCACGCGGGGCTCTCGCGCACGACCCTGTACGACATCGTCGCCGGGCTGCTCGCGAACGGCGCCGTGGTGGCCTCGGCCAAGGACCCGGGCCCCCGCCGGCGCGGCCGTCCGGTCGAGCTGCTCACGCTGGACCCGGCGGCCGGGCAGGCCGTCGGGATCGACTTCGCCCGGCGCGCGGTGCACGTGGCCGTCGTCAACGTGGCCCACGAGGTGATCGGCTCGGCGAGCGAGGCGCATCCGGCCGGTCTGCCCTGGGAGCAGCGGGTCGACCTGGCCGAGCGCCTGGTGGGCGGCCTGGCCGGGGGAGCGCTGCGGCTCACCCCGGTCGGCGAGGTCGGCGGGATCGGGGTCGGCGTCGTCGGCCCGGTCGGTCGGACCGACGCCGGAGACACCCCGCAGCACGTCGAAGGCACCGGAGACACCGAAGGCGCCGGTGACGCCCGCGACGCGGACAAGCTGGCCGCACTGCTCAGCGAGCGCTTCGGGGCGCCCGTGCTCCTCGACAACAACACCCGGCTGGCAGCCCTCGCCGAGTCCACCTGGGGCGCGGCGGCCGGTTGCCAGGACGTGCTCTACCTCCGGCTGTCCCACGGTGTCGGCGGCGGCCTGGTGGTCGGTGGTTCGCTGCACCGGGGCATGGACGGCCTCTCCGGGGAGTTCGGCCACATCACCGTCGACCCGGCCGGTGCGCCCTGCCAGTGCGGCGGCGTCGGCTGCCTGGAGACGGTGGCCTCCGTCGGTGCCGTGCTCGGCGCCTACCGGGCGGCCGGCGGCGCCGCCGACGACGTACCTGCCCTGATCGCCGCGCTGGACTCGGGCGACGCCCGGGCACACCGGCTGCTCGCCGAGGTCGGCGAGCAGGTCGGCGGCGTGCTGGCGGCGGTGTGCAACGCGGTCGGCCCCGGGGTGATCGTCCTCGGCGGTGAGCTGGCCGAGGCGGGCGCCGCCCTTACCGGACCGGTCGAGCGGGCCCTCGACGCGCACGTGATGCCCGTCTCCCGGCGCCGCCTGACGATCCGCCGGGCCGCCCTCGGCGAGGCCGGCGGCGCGCTCGGCGGCATCGCGCTGGTGCTGCGCGAATCACCACTGCTGGCCGGCTACCCGGCAGGCCGGCCGAACCAGGAGGAGGGCACGTGAGCGGCGTCGGCACACCTGCGCGGACGACCGCGACCGCGTCGGCGGACACGTCCACGGCGCCGCTCCCGGCCCCCGGAGCCGTCGGGCGGCCCCGGCCGCGCCTCCGCCCGCTCCGGCTCAACCTGATCGCGCTGGCCCTCGGGCTGGCCGGGTGGGCGGTGCTGGCCGCGGCCGGTGTGGAGAGCCTGCCCGGGCCGCTGCCGGTGGCGCGGCGGGCCGGCGAGCTGCTCGCCGACGGCACCCTGGAGCAGGACATGCTGGCCAGCCTGCGCCGGGTCCTGCTCGGGTTCTCGCTCGGTACGCTGGCGGCCGTCCCGGTGGGCTTCCTGATGGGCTGGTACCCGCTGGCGCGCGGGCTGCTCGAACCGTACGTCCAGTTCTTCCGCACCATCCCGCCGCTGGCGCTCATCCCGCTGGCCGTGGTGCTGCTGGGCATCGGCGAGGTGCCAAAGGTGTTCGTGATCTTCCTGGCGGCGTTCCTGTCCAGTGTGGTGGCGGCGTTCCAGGGTGTCGCCGACGTGGATCCGACCCTGGTCAACGCGGCGCGGGTGCTCGGCGCCCTGGACCGCACCATCTTCCTCAAGGTGGTGGTGCCGGCCTCGGCGCCGTTCATCCTGGTCGGGATGCGGATCGGGCTCGGCTCGGCCTGGGGCACCCTGGTGGCCGCCGAGCTGATCGCCGCCCAGGAGGGCCTGGGGTTCCGGATGCAGCAGGCCCAGCTCTACTACGACCTCCCTACGATCTTCGTGGGGCTGATCGCCATCGGTGTGCTCGGCCTGGTGATGGACCGGCTGCTGCTGCTCCTCGGGCGACGCCTCACCGCCTGGCAGGAGCGCCGATGACCGCCGACAGCAGGACCGCCGCGAGCACCGCCGCGGGAGGCGCGGACAGCCGGACGGCGGCAGCCGCGCCCGCGAAGATCTCCTTCCGCGGAGTGTCCCGGACGTACCCCGTGAACGGCGCGCTGTTCACCGCCGTGGACCGGGTCGACCTGGACATCGCCGACGGGGAGTTCGTCACCGTGGTCGGGCCCTCCGGCTGCGGCAAGAGCACCCTGCTCGGCATGGCCGCCGGCCTGGTCCTGCCCACCGGAGGGCAGGTGCTGGTGGACGGCGCCGCCGTGACCGGGCCGGGGCCGGACCGGGGCGTCATCTTCCAGCAGTACGCCCTGTTCCCCTGGCTGACCGTCCGGGGCAACGTCGAGTTCGGCCTGCGCCTGGCCGGCGCGTCCGCCGCCGAGCGGCGCCGGCGGGCGGACCGGGCGATCGAGCTGGTCGGGCTCGAAGCCTTCGCCGACGCGCTGCCCAAAACCCTCTCCGGGGGTATGAAGCAGCGCTGCGCGATCGCCCGCGCCTACGCCGTGGACCCGGAGGTCCTGCTGATGGACGAGCCGTTCGGCGCACTGGACGCGCTGAGCCGGGTCCAGCTGCAGGACCAGCTGCTGGAGACCTGGACCAGGCAGCGGCGCACCGTCCTGTTCATCACCCACGACGTGGACGAGGCCGTCTACCTGGCCAACCGCGTGGTCGTGATGGCCGCCGCACCGGGCCGGATCCACACGGTCGTCGACGTCGACCTGCCCTACCCGCGGACCGAGGAGATCCGGCTCTCGCCCGCGTTCGGCCAGCTGCGCAACCAGGTCTGGCAGGCCGTGCACCACCGGCCGCGCGCCGCGCCCGCGCTCTGACGGGCCGTCCGGCCCGGCACCTGCCCCTTCGACAGTTCCCGACCCGACCGACCCGACCGACCCGACCGACCCGACAAACCTAGGACTCCCACGCCATGCGTATACCCCAGCGCGCCCTCGTGGCGGCCGTCGCCGTCACCATGCTGTCGCTCTCCGTGACCGGATGCTCCGGTGACGCCGCTCCCGGCACCTCGAAGGTCCGCTTCGGCTACATCAGCGACTTCAACGGCGCGAGCCTGCTCGCCATCGCCGACAAGCAGGGGCTCTGGAAGGAGCACGGCCTGGAGCCGGAGCTCAAGGTCTTCACCAACGGCCCGCTGCAGATCACCGCGCTCGGCGCCGGCGACCTCGACTTCGGCTACATCGGCCCCGGCGCCATGTGGCTGCCGGCCTCCGGCAAGGCCAAGGTCGTCGCGGTCAACACCCTCGCGTACGCCGACCGGGTCATCGCCCAGCCCGGCATCGCCTCCGTCAAGGACCTCAGGGGCAAGAAGGTCGGCGTGCCCGAGGGCACCTCCGGCGACATGGCGCTCAACCTCGCTCTCCAGCAGGCGGGGATGACGGCGAAGGACATCCAGAAGGTGCCGATGGACCCGGCGACGGTGGTCTCCGCGTTCGTCTCCGGGCAGATCGACGCGGCCGGCATCTGGTACCCGCTGATCGACACCATCAAGGCGAAGAAGCCCGACCTGGTGGAGGTCGCCAGCACCAAGGACTTCCCCGGGCGGGCCTTCCCGACCGCCTTCGTCTCCGGCACGAAGACCGATGCCGGGCTGTCCCGGAAGGTGCTCAAGGTCCTCCAGGAGGCCAACGACTGGCGGGCCGCCCACCCCGAGGAGGCGATCACCGAGGCCGCCGCGCTGCTCAAGCTCGACCCCGCCAAGGTGAAGGCGGACGCCGCCCACGTCCAGACCATGTCCACCGCCGAACTCGCCGCCAGGACGGCCGACGGCACCGTCGGCACCTGGCTGAAGGGCCTCGGCGACTTCTTCGTCTCCACCGGCCAGCTGAAGACCTCGCCCGACCCGGCGGAGTACTACGCGGGCGACCTCTACACCAAGGCGTACGGCAAGTGAACCTGCTCTTCCTGATGACCGACCAGCACCGGGTCGACACCCTCGGCTGCTACGGGAACCCGCACGTCGCCACCCCCCACCTGGACCGGCTGGCCGCCACCGGCACCCGGTTCGAGCGGTTCTACACCCCGACCGCCATCTGCACCCCGGCCCGGGCCAGCCTGCTCACCGGCCAGGCGCCGTTCCGCCACCGGCTGCTCGCCAACCAGGAGCGCAACGTCGGCTACCTGGAGGACCTGCGGGAGGACGTCTTCACCTTCGCCGGAGCCCTGCGGGAGCACGGCTACCGGCTCGGCCTGGTCGGCAAGTGGCACGGCGGCACCGAGCGCAACGCGGCCTCGTACGGCTTCGAGGGGCCCGACCTGCCCGGCTGGCACAACCCCGTCGACCACCCGGACTACCTCGCGTACCTGGCCGAGCGCGACCTGCCGCCCTACCGGATCTCCGAACCGATCCGGGGCACCACGCCCAACGGCAACCCCAGCAACCTGCTGGCCGCGCGGCTGCACCAGCCGGTGGAGGCGACCTTCGAGCACTACCTCGCCACCCGGGCGATCGAGCAGCTGGAGCGCTACGCGGCGGATCCGCAGGGCAGGCCGTTCTTCCTGGCCACCCACTTCTTCGGCCCGCACCTGCCCTACCTGCTGCCCGACGCCTACTTCGACCTGTACGACCCGGCGCTGGTCGAGCTGCCCCCGTCGGTCGCCGAGACCTTCGAGGGCAAACCCCCGGTGCAGCGCAACTACAGCGAGCACTGGGCCTTCGACACCATGCCGGCCGAGGTCAGCCGCAAACTGATCGCGGTGTACTGGGGCTATGTCACCCTGATCGACGAGCAGATCGGGCGGATCCTGCACCGGCTCGACGAACTCGGCCTCACCGACGACACCTCGGTGTTCTTCACGGCCGACCACGGCGAGTTCACCGGCGCCCACCGCCTGCACGACAAGGGCCCGGCGATGTACGAGGACATCTACCGCATCCCCGGCATCGTCCGCGTCCCCGGTGCGCCGCCCCAGGTCCGGGACGAACTCGTCTCGCTCACCGACTGCACCGCCACCATCCTCGACCTCGCCGGCCTCGACCCGGCGCCCGCCGTGGACAGCCGCAGCCTGCTCCCGCTCGTGCGGGGCGAGAACCCGCCCTGGGCCGCCGAACTCGTCGCCGAGTTCCACGGGCACCACTTCCCCTACCCCCAGCGGATGATCCGCGACGACCGCTACAAACTGGTCGTCAACCCCGAGTCGGTCAACGAGCTGTACGACCTGTCCGAGGACCCGCACGAGCTGGCCAACCGCTACCCGGACCCGGCGCTGCGGGCCGTCCGCGGCCGGCTGTCGCAGCGCCTGTACGCGCTGCTGCGCGAGCGCGGCGACAACTTCTACCACTGGATGACGCCGATGTACGACGTCGGTGCCAGTGACCAGGATCCCAGCCTGAGCGTCTTCGAGCCGGCCGGCATGGCCCGGTCCGCCGACGGCGCCGGCCCGGCGACCACCAGGGAGACGCCATGAGACGAACCACAGCACGTCCGGGCCGGCGGCGGCTCGCCCCCGTCCTCGGAGCCGGCGCCCTGCTGCTCGGGCTGACGGCCGGCCCGCTGCCGGCCGCCGCGCGGAGCGCACCCGCGCCGGTGACGGCGGTCGCCGGGCAGGCCGCGACGTACACCAATCCGGTGACGGCCGGCACCGTGGACACCTTCCCCGACCCGTCGATGATCCGCGGCAAGGACGGCCTCTGGTACGCCTACGGCACCCAGAACCCGGTCTTCCAGAGCCGGGGTGAGGACGGCGAGCGCATCCTGCCGATCCTGCGCTCCGCCGACATGGTGCACTGGGAGCACGCCGGGGACGTCTTCACCCCGGCGACCCAGCCCGCCTGGGAGGGCGGCTCGCGCCTCTGGGCGCCGGACATCCGGTACTTCGACGGCCACTACAGCCTCTACTACTCGGTGCCCGGCGCCGGCACCGTCGCCCTCGCCACCGCCCCCACCCCGACCGGGCCCTGGACGGACGCCGGCTCCGTGCTCCCCTCACCCAGCGGCTGCCCCTCCGGGAACATCGACCAGGCGCAGTTCACCGACACCGACGGCCAGGCCTACCTCTACTGGGGCAGCTACGACACCGTCTGCGTCGCGAAGCTCACCGGGGACCGGACCAGAACGCAGGGCGCCGTCACCCAGGTCGCCCGCGGCCGCCGGGTCGAGGGAGCTTTCGTCGTCCACCGCGACGGCTACTACTACCTGTTCTACTCCGACGCGGGCTGCTGCTCCGGCGCCTACAGCGGCTACCAGGTCAAGGCCGGCCGGGCGACCAGCCCCACCGGGCCCTTCCTCGACGACCAGGGCGTCGACCTGCTCGCCCTCACCAGCAAGGCCGGCTTCGTCGCCGGCGCCAACGGCAACCGCTGGATCGGCCCCGGCCACAACGCCGTCCAGACCGACCTGGCCGGCCAGGACTGGCTGGTCTACCACGGCATCCCGTCCGAGGCGCCGGACCTCGCGCCCGCCGCCGGCGGCTCGCTCAAGCTGTCCCGCCGCCCGATGCTGATCGACCGCCTCGACTGGATCGACGGCTGGCCCGTCGTGCGGGCCGGCGCCGGGCCCTCCGACACCGCCACCGCCGCCCCGGTGAC
This sequence comes from Kitasatospora sp. NPDC057223, assembly GCF_042669755.1. Taxonomy (NCBI): domain Bacteria; kingdom Bacillati; phylum Actinomycetota; class Actinomycetes; order Kitasatosporales; family Streptomycetaceae; genus Kitasatospora; species Kitasatospora sp. NPDC057223. The sequence goes on from NZ_JBHUWW010000115.1 coordinate 22,662, forward strand.
CACCTGGACGGCCGGCGGCACCTTCAACGACCGCACCCTGAACGGCTGGCGCGCCGACGGCTCCGGCCCGGGCGGCTGGTCCACCCCGACGGAGCAGGACTCCGGCGGCTACGCCGCGCACGCAGACAGCGGCTCCGCGCCGGCCTACCTGGTCACCACCGCCACCGCGCCCGCGAACCTCCGCGCCGAGGCGGAGCTGCGCGTCACCGCCGACGGCGGCGCGGCCGGCCTCACCCTCGCCTACGCCGGGCCGGGGGACCGGATCACGGCCTGGCTCGACCGCGCCCGGGGCGCCCTGGTCACCGAGGCCGTCGTGGGCGGCGTGTCCGCCGGCGAGCAGGTCACCGCGCTGCCCGCCGGCTTCACCTGGAACACCTGGCACAACGTCAGTGCCGAGCTGCGCGGCACGGAGCTCAGCGTGGAGGTCAGCCACGACCGGCTGCACGACCCGGTGGCCGTCCAGCACCGCACCGTACCGGCGGGCGCGGCCCGCGCGGGCGCGGTGGGCCTGGCCGCCCGGGGCCCCGGGGTGGCCGGCGACACCGCCGGCGCGGTCGCCCTGTACACCCCGGTGACCGCCCGCACGCCCGTCCCCGCGCCCGGGGCGCTGCTGCCCGCCTACAGCGACGAGTTCGACTCCGCCGCCTTGCCGGGCACCGGCGCCGGCTCCCCGTGGAGCTGGGTGCGCGGCCCGGCGGCCGGGCTCACCGCGAGCGGCGGCGCGCTGTCCTGGCCCACCCAGGACGCCGATCTCTACCTGGGCACCAACCAGGCGTCGGTCCTGTTGCGCGATGCGCCGCAGGGCGACTACACGGTCGAGACGAAGATCCGCTTCGCGCCGTCCCAGCCCGCCCAGCAGGCCGGCCTCGTGCTGTACGAGAACGACGACCGCTGGTTCAAGCTCGTCCACTCCGTCCTGCCGCTCAACAACGGCGGCGGAGCCCTGCTGAACGTCAGCGAGTTCGGCAAGGAGGGGGAGGCGCCGACCACCACCCCGCCGACCGCCGTCGCCAACGCACCGATGTTCGGCGGCCCGACCGCCGACACGATGTGGCTGCGGCTGTCGTACCACCTGGACACGCAGCACCAGGAGAACGAAGTCCGGGCCGCCACCAGCCGCGACGGCACGCACTGGGCGTACGGCGGCGTCTGGACGCTCCCGGCCAGGGGCCGGCTCCGGATCGGGCTGGTCTCGCTCAACCGGTCCGGTGCGCTCGCCACCTTCGACTACCTCCGGACGTACCGGGGGTGACGGCCCGGTAGGTGCGGCGGCGGCTCACGGGGTCCACCACCCGTCCGCCGGATCGGCCGGCGCTGACAAGCGCGCTGATCCGGCGGACGGCGGACGGGACGGGCGCGGATCAGGTGCGGCGGGCCGTCGACTCCCGGACCGTGAGCGTGTAGCCGGGCTGGATCCGCTCCGGTTCCAGCCCGGGGGCGCCGGCCAGCCGCGCGACGACGCGCTCGACGGCCAGGCGGGCGATGGCCTGCTTGTCGGGTGACACGGTGGTGAGCGCGACGGGGGAGAAGCGGCCCTCCTCGATGTCGTCGAAGCCGACCACCGAGACGTCCTGCGGCACCCGCAGGCCCCGCTCGGTCAGCACCCGCATCGCCCCCAGGGCGACCAGGTCGTTGTACGCGAAGACGGCGTCGGGCCGCTCGCCCCGGTCCAGGATCGCGTTCATCGCGGCGGCGCCGTCCACCCGGCCGTAGCCGTCGGTCGCGGCCACCAGGGAGTCGTCGCAGGGCAGCCCGGCGGCCGTCAGCTCCTCGCGCCAGCCGCGCAGCCGCAGGTGCGCCGGGCGCCGGGCGCTCTCCCGCCTGGCCCCGAGGAAGGCGATCCGCCGGTGCCCGAGGCCGGTCAGGTGGCGGACGGCGCTGCGCGCGGCGGCGACGTTGTCGATGGCGATCTGGTCGTACGGCGCGTCGTACTCGCGCTCGCCGAGCAGCACCAGCGGTGCGTCCTCGGAGCGGCCGAGCAGGTCCTCGGCCTCCAGCTCGATCGGGCTGAGGATCAGCCCGTCGATCACGTGCGCCCGGAACCCCTGCGAGACCAGCACCTCCTTCTCCCGCTGCCCGGCCGTGTGATCGAGCAGGACGGTGTAGTCGTGCCGGCCGGCCGCGTCGATCACCGCGCCCGCCAGCTCGGCGAAGTAGGGGTTGCCGAGTTCCGGTACGGCCAGCGCGATGATGCCGGTCCGCCCCTTGCGCAGGTGACGGGCGATCAGGTTCGGCCGGTAGCCGAGCTCGTCGATCGCCGCCTGCACGCGCTCCCGCATCGCGGGTGTGACATGCGGGTAGTTGTTCACCACGTTCGAGACGGTCTTGACCGATACGCCCGCACGCTGTGCGACGTCCTTGAGGCTGGCGCCCACGGATCCCCTTCCTTCGGCCGGCCGTCGGGACGGCGCGGCGGTGCCCGGCCCCAGTGTGGCCCGTCGCCCTGCGGGGCGGTGACGACCGGGCCGGTCCGACGACTCCTTCCGGGCCGTCGGGCCTTGGAGAAACGTCGCCGGGTGACGACGGCGGAGGTCCGGTGGGCGCCGCCGGCGACCCACCGATGCCGGGCGAGCCGCGCCGTGCGGGTGGTGCGACGCAGCCGATCCACCGGAGGCAGGGCGCGGCCGACATCGTCGAGCACCGGCGGCCGGGTGGTGGCCCCGCTCCGTCGGTAACGTTTACAACGTTATACACAGCTCGGTCGGGAGCGACAAGAGAACGCTCTCCGGAATTCGTGGGCAGCGTCCTGGATGTGGTCGTTCGGCTCGCCTCAGGCCCTCCGGCAGTTCGGCTCAAGTTCAGTCCGGCCTCTGGACACGACTCCTGACGCATGCTCTTATGCCGTTGGCCCCAACGTTTCCAACGTTGGAGGAATGACTCCGCAGCCGCCCCGCCACCCCCGGCCCGACTCCTTCTCCGTCACCCTGCTCCGGCCCCGTTCCGCCGTGCCGTGCCGCCCGGGCCCACCCCCACGGGCCCCGGCCGGAATCCCCCGCCCGAGGAGCTCCGCCATGCCCATCAACCGCCGACAGTTCGTCAACACCGCCTTGGCGGGCAGTGTCACCGCGCTCGCCGTACGCGGTGCCGACAGCGCGCGGGCCGCACCGGCCCCGGCTGCCCCCCGTCCCGCCGCCGCGACCGGCCGAGGTCTCTACGCCCCGAACGCCGCCCCGCTGAAACCCACCGCCTACCTGCGCCTGCCGCCCGGCAGCATCACCGCCCGCGGCTGGCTCGAAGGGCAGCTGCGACTCCAACTGGCCGGGCTCTGCGGCCGGTTCGAGGAGATCTCGCACTTCCTCGACATGAACACCAGCGGCTGGGTCCACCCTGAGCGGGCCGGCTGGGAGGAGGTGCCCTACTGGCTCCGCGGCTACGTCGACCTGGCCATCGCCACCAGGGACGCCACCGCCCTGGCGACCAGCCGCCGCTGGATCGACGCGATCGTCGCCACCCGGCAGCCGGACGGCTTCTTCGGCCCGGCCGCCCTGCGGACCGCCCTGAACGGCGGCCCGGACTTCTGGCCCTTCCTGCCGTTGAGCTGGGCGCTGCGCAACTGGCAGGAGTACTCCGGCGACACCCGGATCATCCCGCTGCTCAGCGCCTTCTTCCGCTACATGAACGCCCAGGGCCCCGGAGCCTTCAACAGCAGCTGGGTGTCCCAGCGTTGGGGCGACGCGCTGGACAGCGTCTTCTGGCTCTACAACCGCACCGGCGACGCCTTCCTGCTCGACCTGGCCGACCGGATCCACGCGAACGGCGCCAACTGGGTGAACAACCTGCCCAGCCTGCACAACGTCAACATCGCGCAGGGGTTCCGGGAGCCCGCGCAGTACGCGCTGCGCTCGCCGTCCGCCGCGCTCACCCGGGCCGCCTACCAGAACTACGACTCGGTGATGGCGAGCTACGGTCAGTTCCCCGGCGGCGGCTTCGCCGGCGACGAGAACGCCCGCCCCGGATTCGGCGACCCCCGGCAGGGGTTCGAGACCTGCGGGATCGTCGAGCTGATGGCCAGCCACCAACTGCTGAACCGGATCACCGGCGACCCGCTCTGGGCCGACCGCTGCGAGGACCTGGCCTTCAACTCGCTTCCCGCCGCCCTTGATCCGGCCGGAAAGGCGGTGCACTACGTCACCAGTGCGAACAGTGTCGACCTCGACAACGCACCCAAGACCCAGGGGCAGTTCCAGAACGGCTTCGCCATGCAGTCCTTCCAGCCCGGCATCGACCAGTACCGCTGCTGCCCGCACAACTACGGGTTCGGCTGGCCGTACTTCCTGGAGGAGCTGTGGCTGGCCACCCCCGACAACGGGCTCGCCGCCGCGATGTACGCCGCGAGCACCGTCACCGCCAAGGTCGCCGACGGCACGGCGGTGACGATCACCGAGACCACCGACTACCCCTTCACGGACACGGTCACCCTGCGCCTGACGACGCCGCGCCCGGTGGCCTTCCCGCTGCACCTGCGCGTCCCGGGCTGGTGCGCGGCCCCCGTCGTCACGGTGAACGGAACCGCCGTGGCGGCCCCGCCCGGCCCGGCGTACACGGTCGTCAACCGGACGTGGAACAGCGGTGACACCGTCGTCCTGCGGCTGCCCCAGCGCACCACCGTCCGTACCTGGGGCGCCAACCACGGCGCCGTCTCGGTCGACCACGGCCCGCTGACGTACGCCCTGCGGATCGGCGAGTCGTACGACCGGTACGCCGGTACCGACGCCTTCCCCGAGTACGCCGTCCATGCCACCACGGCCTGGAACTACGGCCTGGCCCTGGACGCCGGTGCGCTCGCCTTCACCGCCTCCACCGGTACGCTCCCCGCCAATCCCTTCACCCCGGCGACCACCCCGGTGCGGATCACCGCGCCGGCCCGCCGCATCCCCGAGTGGCAGGCCGACGGACAGCACGTCGTCACCCCGCTCCAGGCGAGTCCGGCGCGCAGCACGTCCCCGGTCGAGACGGTGACCCTGATCCCGATGGGAGCGGCCCGGCTGCGGATCTCCGCGTTCCCCACCACCTCGCCCGACGGGCACCCGTGGTCGGCCGCCGCGGCGTTCGTCCGGGTGCGCAACCGCAACTCGGGCAAGGTGCTGGGTGTCGACCTGATGTCGACCGCGAACAGTGCCCGGGTCGTGCAGTTCGACGACAACGGGACGGCCGACCACCTCTGGCAGCTGGTCGACAACGGTGACGGCTGGTTCCGGCTGCGCAACCTGAACTCGGGCAAGGTGCTGGGTGTCGACCTGATGTCGACCGCGAACAGTGCCCGGGTCGTGCAGTTCGACGACAACGGGACGGCCGACCACCTCTGGCAGCTGGTCGACAACGGTGACGGCTGGTTCCGGCTGCGCAACCTGAACTCGGGCAAGGTGCTCGGCGTCGACCTGATGTCGACCGCCAACAGTGCCCAGGTCGTCCAGTTCGACGACAACGGGACGGCCGACCACCTCTGGCAGCTGGTCTGACCCCGCGTGCCCCGCGCCCCGGTACCGCCCCACCACCGCAGTTCCGCTGAAGACCCCTCACCACCCACAGAGGAGTATCGATGCACACACCACCGCCCCCGGGCGTCGCCCGGACACCGCACAACCGGCTGACCGCCCTGCTCGCCGTCCTCGCCCTGGCCGTCAGCATGCTGCTGGCCGCCGGACAGGCCCCCGCCCTGGCCGCGGCCTGGACGCCCAGGACCGCACCGATGACCACCCCCTGGACCGGCCAGGTTTCGGTGGACAACCCGCTGCCCGAGTACCCGCGCCCGCAGCTCACCCGCCCCGACTGGGCCAATCTCAACGGCATCTGGGACTTCGCGGTCACCGCCGCCGGCGCCGGCCAGCCCGCCTCGTTCAACGAGAAGATCCGGGTGCCGTTCGTCGCCGAGTCGGCGCTGTCCGGCATCCAGCGGCAGATCTCCCAGAACGACAAGCTCTGGTACAAGCGCACCTTCACCGTGCCGTCCAACTGGAGCGGGCGCCGGGTGCTGCTCAACTTCGGCGCCTCCGACTGGCAGACCACCGTCTGGGTCAACGGCCAGCAGGCCGGCGGCGTGCACAGCGGTGGCTACGACGCGTTCGGCTTCGACGTGACGCCGTACCTCAACGGCGGAACCAACACGATCGTCGTCTCGGTCTACGACCCGACCCAGACCGGCGGCGGAGCCGTCGGCAAGCAGCGCAACAACAACAGCGTCCTCCCGCACACGGGCGGCGGCATCTTCTACACCGCCGCCTCCGGCATCTGGCAGACCGTCTGGCTGGAGCCCGTGGCCCCGGCGCACATCAGCCGCCTCGACCTGGTGCCCAACCTGACCGACAACACCCTGCGGGCCACCGTCCTCGCCGACGGCCTCAGCGGCCAGAGCGTGCGCGTCACCGTCTCCACCGGCGGCACCGTCGTGGGCACCGCCACCGGGCAGGCGGGCAGCCAGCTCGCCGTCCCCGTGCCGGGCCCCCACCTCTGGTCACCGGAGGACCCCTTCCTCTACGACGTGCGGGCGGACCTCGTCTCCGGCAGCAGCACCGTCGACTCCGTCGGCAGCTACGCCGGGATGCGGACGATCGCCGTCGCGAAGGTGAACAACGTCCTGCGGCCGGTGCTGAACGGCAAGTTCGTCTTCCAGACCGGCACCCTGGACCAGGGCTACTGGCCCGACGGCATCTACACCGCGCCGACCGACGCGGCCCTGCGCTACGACCTGCAGGCCCACAAGGACCTCGGCTTCAACATGGTCCGCAAGCACATCAAGGTCGAACCGCAGCGCTGGTTCTACTGGGCCGACAAGCTGGGCCTGCTGGTCTGGCAGGACATGCCCGCGATGGACACCCGCACCCCGGACGCCGCCGCCCGCACCCAGTGGGAGGCCGAGTACCACCGCATCATCGACCAGCACCGCAGCTCGCCGGCCCTCATCCAGTGGGTCGACGAGAACGAGGGCTGGGGCCAGTACGACCAGGCCCGGATCGCGGCCGACGTCAAGGCCTACGACCCGTCCCGGCTGGTCGACAACATGAGCGGGGTCAACTGCTGCGGTTCGGTCGACGGCGGCAACGGCGACGTGGTCGACAACCACATCTACGTCGGGCCGGGCAGCACCCTGCCCACCGCGACCCGGGCCGCCGTCCTCGGCGAGTACGGGGGCCTCGGCTACCGGATCGCGGGCCACGAGTGGTACCCCGGCGGCGGGTTCAGCTACGAGGACCAGTCCAGCCAGGCCGCCCTGACCGACCGCTTCATCGGTCTGATCGACAGCCTGCGCAACAACCAGATGCCCTCGGGCCTGTCCGCGTCCGTCTACACCGAGATCACGGACGTCGAGAACGAGGTCAACGGGCTGCTCACCTACGACCGCCAGGTCGTCAAGGTCGACGCCGCCCGGGTGAAGGCCGCCAACCTGGCGCTGATCGACGCCTCCCGCAACCCCCCGGCGCCGGTCACCCTGCCGACCGGCGGCTACAAGTCGCTCCGGGTCACCACGGCCGGCTTCACCAACAAGTACCTGCGTCACTACAACGGGCTGGCCAACACCGACGTGGTGGACGCCAACAGCAGCGCGCTGCTCAAGAGCGACGCGACCTGGAAGATCGTTCCCGGGCTCGCCGACGGCAGCTGCTACTCCTTCGAGTCCCGCAACTTCCCCGGCGAGTACCTCCGCCACCGGGACAGCCGGGTCTACCGCGAGGCCGGCAGCGGCGCGCTGTACAACTCGGACGCCACGTTCTGCGCCCACCCGGGCAGCGGCGGCGTGCGGCTGACCGCGCTCGCCTACCCGGACCGCTACCTGCGGCACATCGACTCCCAGGTCTGGATCGCCACCCAGGGCGGCCCCAACGCGTGGGACGGCAACCCGGGCAGCTTCCTCGCCGACACCACCTGGTCGGTCGACGCTCCGTGGGCCCCGTGACCGATCACGGAAGGACCGGCTGACCATCGCCGGCGCCCGGTGCGGCAGCAGCCAGTCTCATATACACAACTCACGCACCCCACGAAGTAA
>NZ_JBHUWW010000116.1:0-30319 GCF_042669755.1 Kitasatospora sp. NPDC057223
GGGGCGGGCCCCGCGGGTTGGGGGGGCGCGCGGGGGGGGGGGGGGGGGGCGGGGGGGGGGGCACAGCCCCCCGCCCGTCCCGGTGGTGGGGGAATGAGCGGTGCGGGGATGGCTCAGGACACGCGCCAGACCTGGTTCGCGCCGCCGTTGCTGCTCCACTGGTCCAGGGCCGTGCCCGCGGTGGTGGAGTTCTTCGGCACGTCGACGACCAGGCCGCTGTTGAGGTTCTTGAGGACGTAGGAGGTGTTCGACGCGGAGGCGTAGTCGCCGACCGCGTCGAAGGCCCACAGCTGGTTGTCGGCGCCGGAGCACGGCCACTGGACGAGGGCCCCGCCGGCGGCGGTGGAGGCACCCGACACGTCCAGGCACTTGCCGCTCCCGGCGCTGACGAGGCTGAAGACGTTGCCGTAGGCGCGGCGGAGGTGCCAGGTCTGGTTGGCGCCGCCGGTGGCGGGCCACTGGATGACGGCGGCGCCGTCACCGGTGGACGCCTTGTTGACGTCGATGACCTGCGAGCCGGCGGCGTTGGTGAGGACGTGGCCGGCCGCGCTCGGCACGGACGCGCCCGCGGTCCAGGTGCCCGCGGCGGTGTCCAGCGACCAGGAGGAGAACCAGCCGACGTTCAGCGTCGTTCCCGAGAAGGTGACCGGCAGCCAGACGAGCGGGGAGTTGCCCAGGTCGGAGGGGTTCCAGCGGTCGCCGGCGTAGATGTACGTGGTCCCCGAGGAGCCAGTGACCGGGATGACGTTCGCGGTCTGGCTGTTGTACGTCCTGGTGCCGGTGGGTGCGAACCCGGTGAACGGCGTCCACGGACCGCCCAGCGAGGTGGCGCTGGCGTACACGTTGTCGTTGGTGTTCCAGCCGGTCAGGCGGGAGCCGAGGAGGTAGTAGCGGCCGCCGGACTTCATCACCGCCGGGGACTCGTAGTCGGGCAGGAGGGCGACGGTGGAGACCGCCGACAGGTAGTCGGCGGAGAGGCGGTCGATGCGCAGGCCGTGCTGCGGGTCCCGGGACAGCAGGTAGGCGGTGCCGTCGGTGTCCTGGTAGAGCCCCAGGTCCTTGCTCTGGAAGCCCAGCGGACGGGAGCTGCCCCGGTAGGTGTACGGGCCGCAGGGGGTGGAACTGGTCGCCACCCCGACCTTCGCCTCGGAGTAGGAGGGGCTGTCGATGTGCAGGTACATCACGTAGGTGCGGGTCGAGGCGTTGTAGATCACCTTGGGCCGCTCCACGATCCGGCCCGGCCCCAGGTCGCCGCTCGACTGCCGGGGCAGTGCGCTGCTCCGGTAGGTCCAGGTCTGCAGGTCGGCCGAGCTGTAGCAGGGGATCGAACGGAAGGACGTGTCCGAGGAGTTCTCACCGGTCTTGTCCTCGCCGAACCCGTACCAGGTGCTGCCGGACTTCACGATCCCGAGGCCGTGCAGCTGCAGCCGGTTGCCGTTCTGATCCTTCCACGCGGCGCCGGGGGTGAACGTGCTCACGCCCGCCGCGTGGGCGGCGGGCAGCGGTCCGAGCACGGCTGCCGCGAGCAGCAGCAGTACCGTCACGGTGCGCCGGAGCAGCGCCGCCAGACCGGAGTTGTTCTTCAGCATGAGTCCTGCCTTGTCCGAGGTCGTGGCCGACCGGTCGAAGTGAGCCGGTGCGGGAGCGAAGAGGACCGTTCGAACGGGGGCACCGCCGCGGGCCCGTCGGTCCTCCCCCCTCCGGAGGACCGACGGGGCCCGCGGCCGTGCGGCATGCGGATCAGCTCGCCTGCGGCAGCGTCCAGTTCTGGTTGGCGGCGCCGTTGCACGTCCAGATCTGGAGCTGGGTGCCGTTGGTGGTGCTGGAGTGCGGGTCATCGAGGCACTTGCCGGTGGCGGGGTTGACCAGGGCGCCGTTGGAGGACTTCCAGTTCTGGTTGGCGGCGCCGTTGCAGGTCCACAACTCCACCAGGGTGCCGTTGGCGGTGTCGTTGTCGGTGATGTCGAGGCAGAGACCGTTGGTACGCAGGGTCTGGCCGTCGACGGTCCACTGCTGCGACGGTCCGCCGTTGCAGTCCCAGATCTGGGCCTTGGCCCCGGGTGCGGTCGATGCCTTGTAGTCGTCGAGGCACTTGCCGGCGATGCCCGACCTCACCGGGCCCGTCGGGTGGGTGCCCGCTCCCGGCAGGGCCGCGACGAGTGCGTCCTCGGCGCTCGCCGTGCTGCTGGAGGAGAGCTCCCTGAGCGGTCCCGCCCAGGACACCCCGAACCCCTTGCTGTTGGTGTCGTGGGCCGCGATCGAGCTCGCCTGGGCGTTGAGCCACGCGTCGTACGCGGTGGTGCGGGCGGCGGTGGCCAGGGTGCGCAGTCCGCGGACGAAGACGCCCTTGAACGAGACGGCGTCCGGGCCGCAGCCCGAGGACTCGCACGGCTCGGTGAGGATCCCGTTCCTGGACAGCCGGGAGATCGCCGCGTCGGCGGTCTGCCGGGCGGTGGTGAGCAGCGCGGCGTCCCCGGTGGCCCTGGCCAGCTCGGACAGGCCGGCCAGCACGACGCCCTGGTTGTAGGACCAGGTCTGCTGGCCGTTGTTCCCGCACGAGCTGGTGAGACCGTCGTTGACCAGGTGCGAGCTGTTGATCATCCCGCTGCCCTTGAACCAGTTCCACTCCTGCTTGGCCCAGTTCAGGTAGGTGGTGTCCCCCGGGATGCGGTTGTGCAGGGCGGCCGTCAGCTGGAGGAAGAGCTCGTTGGGGATGGCGTTCTTGTATCCCTTGGCCGTGCTCCACCAGACGCCGCCGCCGCAGGTCGAGTCCCAGTACTGGTGGATGTAGTCGGCGTCGGTCCTGGCCATCTGCAGGTAGGCGGCGTTCCCGGTGAGGTCGTACGCCTGGACCCAGGCCAGTGCCCACCAGCCGGTGTCGTCCAGGTACTCGTTCTCGAAGTTCGACGCCTTGTGCTTGTCGAAGGCCCCGGAGATCGCGTACGAGTACTGGGTGTCACCGGTGGTCTGCTGGTAGGTCTCGATCGTGCTCAGGGCCACCGCGGAGTTCCACCAGCCGGTGCCGATCTGGCCGGTGGCGGCGTTGTACGACTTCATCAGCGCGGCGGCGCCGTTCGCGGCGGGTGAGGCCGCCGCAGCGGTGCCGGCCGATCCGGCCAGCGCCGACGCACCGAGGGCCGTGGTCGTCAGGACCGAGCCCAGGAGCCTGGCCCGGCGCCGGCGCCGCGTGGCGCGGTCCTGGTCGCCGGGCGCGGCCGTGCTGCCGTTCGCCGAGGCGGGTGTGTGCGGGGTCGCCGGTACTCCGGCGTGCCACGCCGTGTGCTCTCTCATGTCGTTCCTCGTTCTGCGTGGGGGTGGGGGGACGGGCAGGGTGGTGCCGTGGTCCGCGGAACCGAGGGCCGGTCGGGTCAGGTCAGGAACCGGCGAGGGTCCAGGTCACGGTGTCGGTGTGGGTGGCACCGGCGATGGAGGCCGTGACGGTGAGGGTGTTGGCGCCCTGGCGGAGTTTCACGCCGGTCCACCTGAAGATGCGGTCCGAGCTGCTCCGCGCGCCCAGCGAGGCGCCGTTGAGCACGGCGGTGACCTCGGCGGCGTTGGAGTAGACCTTCACCTCGGTGGCGGCGTCGATGCGTGAGGTCCAGCGCCGGCTGGTGATGTAGAGGGTCGGTTCGGGTGACCAGTTGGCCTTGTACCAGTAGAAGGAGTCCTTGCGGGTCGAGCGGTCGCGGGTGACCAGGCCCTTGTCGTTGATGCCGGACTGGCCGCCCTCGTTGCGTCCGTCGGAGGCGAAGTCGAACATGTTCCACACGAAGCTGCCCCAGACGAAGGGCCGGGCGGCCAGCTGCTTCCAGGAGGCCTCGTGGAGGAGTGCCTGGTACTCCTCGGGGTGGAATCCGCTCTGGTAGCCGGAGGGGTTGAGGGCGTGCTGGGTGGTGTTCGCGCCGGCGCCGTACTCGGAGAGGGCGAACGTGCGCGCCGGCTGGGCCTTGTGGAGGCTGTCGGCCCAGCCGCCGAGGTCGTTGTAGGAACCGCCGTACCAGCCGTAGTACTTGTTGTACGCGGTGGTGTCCGCGTGGCCGGCGACCTTGGCGTCGTTGCCCAGGTTGTTGGCGTAGGCGCTGATCCGGTCCGGGTCCTCGCTCCTGACCAGGGCCGCCAGGCTCGCCAGCAGGTTGTTGGTGGGGGTGTCGTCGGAGCGCTGCTCGTTGCCGATGCCCCAGAAGACGATCGAGGGGTGGTTGAAGTTCTGCCGGATCAGCTCGCGCAGCTGGGTCTGCGTGCTCGCGGTGAAGGCCGCCGAGTTCGTGGTGCCGTTCACCAGCGGCACCTCGGCCCACACCACCAGGCCGGCGGCGTCGGCGAGGTTGTAGTCCTTCTGGTCGTGCTGGTAGTGCGCCATCCGGACGGCGTTGGCACCGAGTTCGCCGATGAGGGCGAAGTCCTGCGCGTGGTCGGCGTCGCTCTCGGCCCAGCCCGCGCCGGCCCGGTCCTGGTGCAGGTTGACGCCGCGCAGGCCCAGGCGCCTGCCGTTGAGCGTGAACGCGCCCGTCGGGTCGAAGCCGAAGCTGCGCAGGCCGAGCGGCTCGGTGACGACGTCCGTGACCCTCCCGACGGCGGCGTCCCGGATCTCGACGGTGGCCCGGTACTGGTACGGATCGGCCACGCCGTCCCACCGGCGGGGGTCGGCGACGGTGAGCGTCTGGACGACGTCCGCACCGGAGTTGGCCCCGATCGTCTGCGGCGCGCTGCTGCGGTCGGCGACGATCGTGCCGCTCGCGTCGGTGACGACGGCGCGCACCACCAGGGAGCGGCTGGTGGAGTTGTTGTTGAAGACCGTCGCCCGCACGTCGACCGTCGCCGAGGCCGCGGTGACGCTGCGCTGGCGCAGGTAGACGCCGGGGCCGGCGTGGTCGAGCATCCGTAGCGCGAGCTTGTCGACCGCGTAGAGGCTGACGTTGCGGTAGAGGCCGCCCTGGAAGGTGTAGTCACCGCTCAGCGGTGCGATGTCGGGGTTGTTGGCGTTCGTCACCTTGACCGCCAGCACGCTCTCCCGGCCCGGCTGGAGGTTCGCGGTGGCACCGAACCGGAAGCGGGAGTAGCCGCCCTGGTGCCGGCCCAGGTGGGCGCCGTCGATCCAGACGTCGGCGACCTGGTTGGCCCCGGCGAACTGCAGGAAGAGCATCTTCCCCGCCAGGTCCTCCGGGACGGTGACGCGGCGGCGGTACCAGCCGACGCCGCGGTAGTAGGTGCCGCCGCCGTCCGCCCCGTCCTGGGCGTTCCACGTGTGCGGCACGCTGAGGGCGCTCCACGCGCTGTCCTCGAAGGCGGGCGCCTGCGCACCGGCGACGTCACCCCGGTGGAAGCGCCACCCGGAGTTGAGGCTGAGCCAGGTACGCGATGCGGGCGGCGTGTACGTCTGCGCGGCGGCGGACGGCGCGGCGGCGGCCGCGGCGTTGCCGGCGACGAAGGTGGCGAGCGCGCCGCCGGCCAGGGTGCCGAGCACCTGCCGGCGGCTGGGGAGTTCGTGCATGGCGTGCCTTCCCGGGGTGGGGGATGCGGTCCGGCGGCCTGTGCCTCCGGGAGGGTGCGAGGGAGGACCGGCCCGATGCCGGTGACTTCGGGTGGGAACTGCGGCTCGACGCCCACGGGTACCGCGAGTGCGGGACGGCCCTGACCGGACATCCCCACCGTGCACCTGGTCGGCCCAGCCAGGGTTCACTCAGGACGCCGGAAAACAACCAAAATCACCAGTCGTGGGCATGGACCCGAGCAGTTCACGTACATGAACAGAAATCTGAAGTATGAACCGCGGCTCGAAGCGAGGCTAGGCCGGGGTGACCTCCAGGGTCAACCCTGTGGCGCCTGCCAACAGCCCTTGCCCGACCGGCCGACAGGGCCTCAGGGTTCATGTAGATGAACAACTCGGCAGAACGATCGCTTCGAATTCGACGATGTTCGACGCTCCGGCCTGCGGCTTCTCGTTCTGCCGTCATGTCGGGAAATGTTTCTTTGTCTTGAGTCTTGACCCTAGAAGAAACAAGACAGCACACTTTGGCCCAGTCCACCGCCGGGCGAAGGGCACTTCCCGGGGATGGACCAGCACCACCGGGACGTGGCGACGACGGCGACCGCCGGCAGTCCCACGAACCCCGCCGGCCTCCTGCCGGAGCATCCGTCCGCCGGACTCAACACCGCGGCTCCCCCCACCACGGCGCCCCGACCGCGGCGGCATGCCCGCGTGTTCCGTCGTCCGGGTCGCGGACGACCTCGTCAGTGTGTTGAACGGAGATGTCTCAATGTTACGGAAGCGTTGGTTGAGCGCCGCGATCGGTGGCGCACTCGTGGCGGCCGGCATCGCCGGGCAGTCCTCCGCCGCCCCTGCGGCGGCGCAGGCGAGCCCCGGATGCCCCTGGGTCGGGTCGACCGCGCCCGTCGCCGACCGGGTCGCGCAGTTGCTCGGGGCGATGTCCCAGGACCAGAAGCTGTCGATGGTGGCCGGCGACGGCAACGCCTACGCCGGAGTCGTCCCGGCCATACCGTCCCTCTGCGTGCCCGAGCTGGACCTGGAGGACGGTCCCTCGGGAGTGGGGCAGCATCTGACCGGCGTGACCCAACTGCCCTCCGCCGTAAGCGTGGCAGCCACCTGGGACACCGCCGCCGCGCAGCGGTACGGCGCGGTGATCGGCAACGAGCAGGCGGGCAAGGGCTCGGAGGTCGACCTCGGCCCGACGGTGAACCTGGTCCGCGACCCGCGGTTCGGGCGGGCCTTCGAAACCCTCGGCGAGGACCCGTACCTGGCGGGCTCCATCGGCGCCTCCGAGATCCGCGGGGTGCAGAGCCAGGGCGTGATGGCCCAGCTCAAGCACCTGGCCGTCTACAACCAGGAGACCAACCGCAACAACCCCAAGGACAACGCGATCATCGACGAGCGGACGCTGCAGGAGCTCTACCTGCCGGCCTTCCAGACCGCCGTCGAGCAGGGCGCGCCGTCCTCGGTGATGTGCTCCTACAGCACCGTCAACGGCACCTACGCCTGCCAGCACAAGGAACTGCTCACCACCGTCCTGCGCGACCAGTTCGACTTCAAGGGCTACGTCACCTCCGACTGGGGCGGCACCCACGCGGGCGCCGACTCGGCCAACGCCGGTATGGACATGGAGATGGGCAGCCGGGACTACTACGGCACCCCGCTGAAGGCCGCGCTGTCCGACGGCTCCGTCAAGCAGTCGACCCTGAACACGATGGCCGGCCGGATCCTCACCGAGATGTTCACCTTCGGCCTCTTCGACAAGGCACCCACCGGCTCGACCTCGGCCCGTGTGAGCACTGCCGCCCACGTCACCACCGGCCGTCAGGTCGCCGAACAGGGCACGGTCCTGCTGAAGAACAGCGACGGCATCCTGCCGCTGGGCACCGCCGGCGGCTCGTCCATCGCCGTCCTGGGCAGCTGGCAGAACTCCGGCGGCGGCAGCGCCTCGGTCCACGCGGACTCGGTGGTCAGCCCGCAGCAGGGCATCACCTCCCGCGCCGGGTCCGGCGTCAACGTCCAGTACTCGCAGGGATCGACGACCTCCTCGACGCTCGCCACCGTACCCGCCGGTGTCCTGACCCCCTCCTCGGGCGGCGGCACCGGGCTGACCGGCACGTACTACAACAACACCACGCTGTCCGGAAGCCCGGTGCTGACCAGGAACAGCGCCACCCTCGACGCCGACTGGGGCGGCAAGTCGCCCGGCTCCGGGGTGAACGCCACCAACTGGTCGGCGAAGTGGACCGGATCCCTGAAGGCCCCCGCCACCGGTGTGTACACCTTCGCCACCACCAGCGACGACGGCAGCCGGCTCATCGTGAACGGCAGGAAGCTGATCGACCAGTGGGGCGACCAGGCGCCCACCCCCCGGTCGGTGAGCATCACGCTCACGGCCGGCCAGACCGTCCCGGTGGAGATCGACTACTACAACAAGGACGGCGGCAGCGAGCTCAGCTTCTCCTGGACTCCCGCCGACTACAGCAACAGCTCCATCAGCGCGGCTGTGGAACTGGCCAGGAAGTCGTCCGTCGCGGTGGTCTTCGCGAAGACCGACGAGTCCGAGGGATCCGACCTGAAGGACATCGAACTCCCCGGTGACCAGAACCAGTTGATCGCCCAGGTGGCCGCGGTCAACCCGCACACCGTCGTCGTCCTCAACACCGGGTCCGCCGTCACGATGCCCTGGATCGACAAGGTCGACGGCGTGCTGGAGAGCTGGTACGCCGGGCAGAGCGAGGGCACCGCGATCGCCTCGCTGCTGTTCGGCGACGTCAACCCCTCGGGAAAGCTCCCCGTGAGCTTCCCCAGGGCACTGACCGACGTCCCCGCGCAGACCGCCGCGCAGTGGCCCGGCCAGGACGGCCAGGTCCGCTACTCCGAAGGTCTGGCCATGGGCTACCGCTGGTACCAGTCCAAGGGCATCGCCTCCCTCTTCCCGTTCGGATACGGCCTCTCGTACACGACGTTCGGATACAGCGACCTCCACGTCACCGGCCCGGACGCGCACGGCGACTCGACCGTCACCGCCACCGTCAGGAACACCGGCAGCCGCGCCGGCGCCGACGTCGCCCAGCTCTACGTCACCGCCCCCGCCGCCGTCGGCGAGCCCGGCAAGCAGCTCAAGGGCTTCCAGCGGGTCGACCTGCAGCCCGGGGCGAGCCGGCAGATCAGCTTCTCCGTGCCGATGCACGACCTGTCCTCCTGGAACGCCTCCACCGACAAGTGGACCGCCACCACCGGCACCTACGGGATCGGCGTCGGAAACACCTCGGCCGCCCCCCAGCTGTCCGGCACCCTGAACGTGACCTCCACCAGCACCGGCAACACGGTCAAGGTCACCAATCCGGCCGGCATGAGCAGCCCCGTCGGCACCGCCGCGAGCCTGGCCCTGCGCGCCACCGACTCGGCATCCGGTCAGACCCTGCGCTGGACGGCGACCGGCCTGCCCGCCGGACTGGCCGTCGACGCCGGCACCGGCAGGATCTCCGGAACCGCCACCTCCGCCGGGACCACCACCGTCACGGCCACCGCCACGGACGGCACCGGCGCGGCCGGAAGCACCTCGTTCGTGTGGACCACCACCGCGCCGGCCAGGACCGGCCCGATCGTCTCCAGGCTCTCCTCGTCACTGTGCCTGGACGACCGGGCGGCGAGCACGACCGACGGCAACCCGGTCACGGTCTACGGCTGCAACGGCTCCGCCGCCCAGCAGTGGACCGTGGCGGGCAGCACGCTCCGGGTCCTGGGCAAGTGCCTGGACGTCGCCGCCGCCGGTACCGCCAACAAGACCCTCGTCCAGCTCTACACCTGCAACGGAACCGGTGCGCAGGCCTGGCAGGCCCGCTCCGACGGCACCCTCCTGAACTCCGCCTCCGGCCGCTGCCTGGACATCCCGGCCGCCTCCACCACCCCCGACACCCAGCTCCAGATCTACGACTGCAACACCACCAACGCCCAGAAGTGGACGCTGCCCTGACCGGTCCGCGCCGCCAGTAGGCCCGGCTGTTCCGTACGACCTCTGTCCCGTCGGGCGGGCGACCCGCCCGACGGGACACCACCACCCAGCGAAGGACGTCACCCGCCATGCCCGAATTCCCCGGACGCAGATCGAGCATCCCCGCCCCCTCGCGCCGCCGGGTGCTGTCCACGCTCGCCGCCGGCGCCGCCGCGGTGCCCGTCCTCGCGGCCTGCTCCGCCCCGAGCAGTCCCGCCCGCGGCAACGTCTCCGCTGCGCCCACCGCCCTCCCGAGCGCACCCGCCAAGCCGGTCACCCTGAACGTGCTGGACGTGGCGGGGAATCTCGCGCTGACCAAGCCGATGATCGAGGCGTTCAAGGACGCGCATCCCGAGATCGTCTCGCGGGTGACGTACAGCACCGGTACCGCGCCCCAGCTGGCCGCGAAGGTGCAGGCGCAGCAGCAGGCGGGCAACGTGCAGATCCATCTGGTGCTCACGGGTACCGACGGTCTGGCGGCGGGCATCCAGAACGGGTTGTGGTACGCGTTGAAGCCCTACTACGACGCGTTCTTCCCGGATCTGACGGCCAACTACCAGCCGGCCGCGGCGGCGATGGCCTCGTTGGCACAGGACCAGGGGATCGAGCTGGTCTGGTATCCGTCGGGGCCGTTGCTGGAGTACGACCCGGCGAAGGTCGCGACGCCTCCAGCCACCGCCGACGCCCTGCTGGACTGGGCGAAGGCGAATCCGGGGAAGTTCCAGTACGCGCGGCCGGCGAACTCCGGCCCGGGGCGGACCTTCCTGATGGGCCTGCCGTACCTGCTGGGAGACTCCGACCCCACGGACCCGGTCAACGGGTGGTCGAAGACGTGGGCCTATCTGACCGAGCTGAACAAGCACGTCGACTCGTATCCGGCGGGAACGACCGCGACGATGAAGAACCTTGCGGCCGGTACCGTCCAGATGGTCGCCACGACCACGGGCTGGTACGTCAATCCGCGTGCGCTGGGCACGGTTCCGCCCGGGATGAAGGTCGCGAAGTTCTCCTCGTTCACCTGGGTGAGCGACGCCCAGTTCGGGGTGATCCCCAAGGGTGTCGAGCCCGACGTGCTGACCGCCGTGCTGCGGTTGCTGGCGTGGATGCTCACTCCCGAGCAGCAGGCGTTCGCCTATGACGAGGGCTACTTCTATCCCGGTCCGGCGGTGAAGGACGTGCCGTTGAGCAAGGCCCCGGCCGCCTCTCAGAAGGTCGTCGAGCAGTTCGGGGAGCCCGAGTTCGACGCCTGGATCAAGCAGTACCCGATCAAGAACTCCTTGCCGGCCACCACCCAGGTCACGGCCTTCGACCTGTGGGACCGCCAGATCGGTTCGACGAAATGAGCGGAACCCCCTCGATGACCCCCATCGCATCCGACCCGAAGTCCGGCCCGGTTCCCGGCCCGCCGCCCGAACAGCCGCCACCGGGTGCCGGGCGTCCCGCGTCGCAGTTGCGTGAGCTGCGGCTGCAGGGCGTCACCCGCGCCTACGGCGCGCACACCGCGCTGCATCCGCTCGATCTGACGCTGCACGGTGGTGAGTTCGTCGCACTGCTCGGCCCTTCGGGATGCGGCAAGACGACGGCCCTGAACTGTCTGGCGGGCCTGCTGCCCCTGACGGGAGGTCAGATCACGCTGGACGGCCGTCGGATCGACACCCTGCCGCCGGAGAAGCGCGACTTCGGGATGGTCTTCCAGAACTACGCCCTCTTCCCGCACCTCACCGTGCGCGCCAATGTCGCCTTCGGGTTGAGGATGCGCAAGGTCGGCAAGGCGGAGACCGAGCGCCGGGTGAACGAGGTGCTGCGGCTGGTCAGGCTCGGCGAGCAGGCCGGCAAGCATCCCGGGCAGTTGTCGGGCGGCCAGCAGCAGCGGGTCGCGATCGCCCGTGCCATCGTCCTGGAGCCGCCGCTGGTGCTGATGGACGAGCCGCTGTCGAACCTGGACGCGGCGCTGCGGCTGGAGATGCGCACCGAGATCCGCCGCATCCACCAGCAGTTCGGCCTGACGACCCTCTACGTGACCCACGACCAGGAGGAGGCACTGTCGCTGGCCGACCGCCTGGTCGTCCTGCACGAGGGGCGGGTCAGCCAGATCGGCACCCCCGCCGACCTGTACGAGCATCCCGCCAACGCGCACGTGGCCGCGTTCATGGGCTACCGCAACCTGCTCCACCTGGAGGTCGCCTCCGCCGACGCCGGCGGCACGCTGGCCCGCGGCCGGGGCCTCGCCCTGCGCGGCACGCCGGTCGCCGACCGCCCGCTGGTCGCGGGCGAGCAGGCCGTCGTCGCGATCCGCCCCGAGGACATCCACCTCGCCCAGGACGGCGGCCGCGCCGATGTGGAGGCCATCGCCGAGATCGTCGAGTACCACGGACGGCAGTTCCACGTGGAGGCCCTCACCCGCGAGGGCGACCGCATCCACTTCACCACCACCGCCTCCGTGCGCCCGCACGACGCCCTGTCGCTGACGATCCCCGCCGAACGCGCCCTGGTCTTCCCCCAGGGCCCCCGGGGAGCGGCCGCATGACCATGACCCTGTCGCCGCCGGGAGCCGCGCCCGGCCCCGCGAGGCAACGCGCCGCGCTGCGGCACCGCCTGGCCGAACGCGGTGTCGACCGGACCCTGCTCCTGCTGCTGCCGGGGCTGCTCGCCGTGGTCGCGCTGTTCTGCTACCCGTTCCTCTACGGACTGCAGATCTCCTTCCAGCCGGACACCGGCGGTTTCCTCGGCTCCTACCGCGCCTTCTTCGGCGACTCCTTCTCGGTCGGCTCCATCGCCATCACCTTCGAACTCGCGCTGCCCGCCGCGCTGATCAACGTCGGCGCGGCCGTGCCCGTCTCCTACGGCATGCGCCGCGACTTCCGCGGCAAGCGCCTCCTGCTGGGCCTGCTCGTGGTCCCGATCACCCTGGGCACGGTGCTGACCGCCGAGGGCATCGTGGAGTTCTTCGGCCCGGTCGGCTGGTTCAACCAGACCCTGCACGCCCTGGGCCTGGCCGACACACCCGTACAACTCACCTACAACTACTGGGGCGTACTGCTCTCACTGATCATCAGCGGCTTCCCCTTCGCCTTCCTGCTCACCCACTCCTACCTCTCCGGCATCCACCCCGCCCTGGAGAAAGCCGCGGCCACCCTCGGCGCCGACCGGCGACAGCGCTTCCGCCACATCACCTTCCCGCTGCTGCTCCCCGGGCTCCTGACGACGTTCTGCCTCACCTTCGTCCTGGCCTTCGCCGTCTTCCCCTCCGCGATGATGGTCGGCGACCCCGACGGCCGGACCCACGTCATCTCCATCGCGGCCTACGAAGTCGCCCTGGAGCACTTCGACTACTCCCAGGGCTGCGCCATCGCCATGGTGATGACCGCCCTCATGCTCGCCGTCATCGGCGCCGCCATGGGCCTGCGCAGCCTCCTCTACCGCGGCTCGACAGGAGGCAAGGGATGAGCACCACCACACCCGCGGCCACGACCACGACCACCGCCGATCGTCCGGGCGGCACCGGCACGCACCACCGGGCACGCCGGCGCCGCTCCCTGGCCCTGCGGCCGGGAAGCTGGCTGGTCTGGGCCGCCCTCGCGTTCTTCTTCCTCAACCTCCTCGGTGTCATCGGCGCCGTCGTCCTGAACTCCTTCGGCCGGACCTGGTTCGCCGGCTGGGCGCCGGACGGCTACACCACCGGCTGGTACAGCAAGGCCTGGAAGGAGTTCGGCCTCGGCCAGGTCATGTGGGTCACCATCGAGGTCTCCTTCCTGGTCGTGGCCCTGTCCCTGCTGCTGGCCGTACCCGCCTCCTACGCCCTGGCCCGCCGCGACTTCCCCGGCAAGCGCCTGCTGACCACGCTGTTCGTCCTGCCGATCCTGGTACCGCCGATCGCCTACGGCATCCCGCTGGCCACCGTGCTGTACAAGTTCCACCTGGCCGGCTCGCTCACCGGCGTCGTCCTGGCCAACCTGGTGCCCTCCATCCCCTTCGTGGTCTTCACCATGACGCCCTTCATCGAGCAGATCGACTCCCGCCTCGAAGCGGCGGCCCGGATGTGCGGTGCCTCCACCCGTTCGGTCCTCGTCCGCGTCCTGGGCCCGCTGCTCCTGCCCGGAATGCTCGCCGCGGGGATCCTCGTCCTGGTCCGCACCTTCGGGATGTTCGAGCTGACCTTCCTCACCTCGGGTCCCGACAGCCAGACCCTGATCGTGTCCCTGTTCTCGGCCGCGTTCTCGGCCGGGATCCGCACGCCCCAGTCCATCGACGCCATGGCCGTCATCTACACCGCCTCCATGGCCGTCCTCCTGCTCGTCGCCCTGCGCTTCGTCAACCCCACCCAACTCGTCGCCCGCAGCTCGAACTGACCCCCACCCGTGCCGGACCACCCGAAGGACCGCCCATGACGTCATCGATACCACCGCACGGGTTCCCCTGTGCTGCCGGTTCCCAGCGCCGTAGCTGGTGGAGCCTGCTCGCCGTAGCCGCGCTGCTGGCCTCGTTCCTGTACGGAACGGCAGTCTCCACCGCTCCGCCCGCGGCCGCGTCGGCCAACGGCGCCGGGCTGAAGCCCCTGTCGGGCTGGAGCAGTTGGAGCTTCATCCGGAAGGATCCGACGGAGGCGAACATCCAGGCGCAGGCCGCCGCGCTGGCCTCCACCGGCCTGGTGAGCCACGGCTACAACTACATCAACATCGACGACTTCTACTACCTCGACCCCGGCACGAACGTCGACGCCTACGGTCGCTGGGTGGTGGACACCGCCAGGTTCCCGCACGGCATGAAGGCCCTCGGGGACTACGTGCACGGCAAGGGCGAGAAGTTCGGCCTGTACCTCACGCCCGGGATCCCGGTCGCCGCGTACAACCAGAACACCCCGATCGAGGGGACGTCCTTCCACGCCCGCGACATCGTCTCCGACACCACGCACTACGAGACGAACTACAACTTCCGCGACGGCGCGATGTACTTCATCGACTACGCCAAGAACCCCGCCGCGGCGCAGGCCTTCCTCAACTCGTGGGCGAAGCTGCTGGCCTCCTACGGCGCCGACTACCTCAAGATGGACGGCGTCCACACCTCCGACAAGGCCGACGTCCAGCACTGGTCGGAGGCACTCGACCAGTCCGGGCGCCTCATCCACTTCGAGCTCTCCAACGCCCTCGACATCAACCAGGGTCCGTTCTGGAGGCAGTACTCCAACGGCTGGCGGGTCGGCGGCGACGTGGAGTGCTACTGCAGCACCCTGACGAACTGGGGCCAGGTCTCCAAGCGGTTCGACACCCTGCCGGCCTGGGTGCAGTACGACGGCGCCGGCGGGTACGGCGACCCGGACTCCATCGAGGTCGGCAACGGGGCGAACACCGGCCTGACCGTCGAGGAGCGCCGCACCCAGCTCAGCCTGTGGGCCGTCTCGGCGGCGCCGCTGATCCTCGGCACCGACCTGACCCACATGGACTCCGGCGACCTGGCCCTGCTGACCAACGACGAGATCCTCGCCGTCGACCGGACGGGCCGTCCCGCCCACCCCGTGGTCCAGGGTGCGCAGCAGCAGACCTGGTGGGCCTACAACGCCGACGGCTCCTACACGGTGGGCCTGTTCAACCTCGGCGGCTCCACCGCGAACGTCACCGCGAACTGGTCGGACCTGGGCTTCACCGGGAACGCCACCGTCCGCGACCTGTGGAGCCACACCGACCTCGGCACCTCCGGCGGCAGGTTCACCGGCTCGGTCCCCGGTCACGGCTCCCGCGTGCTGCGCGTCACCCCGGCCGCCGGACACGGCACCATCGGCACCCCGCTGGTCAGCAAGCGCTCCGGCCGCTGCGCCGACTCCCCGCAGGGCACCACCTACAACGGGGTCCAGCTGCAGGTCTGGGGCTGCAGCGGCGGCCCGAACCAGAACGTCACCTACAGCACGTCCGACAAGACCCTGCGCCTCGAAGGCAAGTGCTTCGACGCGCACGACAAGCAGACGGCCGCCGGCACGCACGTCGAGATCTACGACTGCAACGGCGGGAGCAACCAGCAGTGGAACAGGAACAGCAACGGCACCATCACCGGTGTCCAGTCGGGCCTCTGCCTGGACGTCACCGGTGCGGCCAACCCCAACGGCGCCGGCCTGGAGCTCTGGACCTGCAACGGCGGGGACAACCAGCAGTGGACCCTCAAGTGACCGGCACCCCCCTGGCAACCGACGCATTCGCACGTATGGAGGACAGATGAAATCACGATGGGTGGTCATGGCGCTGGCGGCAGCCGTCAGCGTGGGGCTGGTGGGTCCGCAGGCCCTGGTGCAGACGGCCTCGGCCTCGGACAACGGCATCGCCGTCAACGCCCCGCTGATGGGCTGGAGCGGGTGGGGTTTCCTGCAGCGGGATCCCTCCGCCGCCAAGTTCAAGGCCCAGGTGGACGCCCTGGTGTCGAGCGGGCTGAAGGACCTCGGCTACGTCTACGCCAACATGGACGACTTCTGGTACAGGTGCCCGGGCAGCCAGGGCCCCGACGTCGACTCCAACGGCCGCTGGGTGACCGACACCTCGCTCTTCCCGAACAGCGGTTCCAAGGACGGCATGGAGGTCCTGGCGGACTACGTGCACAGCAAGGGGCTGAAGTTCGGTCTCTACGTGACCCCGGGCATCTCCGCCCAGGCCGTCGCGAAGAAGACGAAGATCATCGGCAGCTCGCACACGGCGGACGAGATCGCCACCACCAGCAGCGCGAGCAACTTCAACTGCAAGGGCATGCGCAACATCGACTTCAGCAAGCCCGGCTCGCAGGAGTTCATCGACTCCTGGGCCGACCAGTTCGCCTCCTGGGGGGTGGACTACCTCAAGCTCGACGGCGTGGGCGCGTCCAAGACCGCGGACGTGACGGCCTGGTCCAAGGCGGTGGGGCAGACCGGCCGCCCGATCGCGCTCAACCTGTCCGCCAGCCTGTCCGCGTCCAACGGCGCCACCTGGTCGTCGCTGGCCAACTCCTGGCGCATCGACGGCGACATCGGCGCCAGCCCGAAGGGCTACAGCTTCCCGCTCACCAGCTGGGCCAACGTCTCCAGGCGGTTCGACGACGCCGCGAAGTACCAGCCCTACGCCGGGAAGGGCGGCTGGAACGACCTCGACTCGTTCGGCGTCGGCAACGGCGAGAACGACGGACTCACCCCTCCGCAGCGGCAGACCAACATGGCTCTGTGGGCGCTGGCCAGCTCGCAGTACATGCTGGGTGCCGACCTGACCCATCTCGACGCGGGTGACAAGGCGCTGCTGGCCAACAAGCGGCTCATCGCGATCGACCAGGACGGCATCCCCGCCTCCCGGTTCGTCAAGGACGGCAACGAGCAGGTCTTCGCCAAGCGCGAGAAGAACGGCACCTGGTACATCGGTGTGTTCAACACCGACACCTCGGCCAGCCACACCTTCAGCCTTCCGCTGGCCCAGCTCGGGCTGACGGGCACGGCGAAGATCACCGACATGATCAACAACGACAAGCCGCTCGGCACCGTCAGCACCTACACCACCGGTGTGGCCGCCGGCGGCGTCGCCCTCATCTCCGCCGTCCCCACCTCCGGGACGGGCGGCACCGGCCAGCTGGTGAGCGCCCAGACCGGCAAGTGCGCCGACACCGCCGGCGGCAACGTCTACTTCCCCGGCACCAAGGAGCAGATCTGGGACTGCAACGGCGGCATCAACCAGCTGTTCTCGCCGACCTCCTCCGGCGAGCTGCGCACGATGGGCGCCACCGAGTGCCTCGACGTGTACGAGGGCTCCACCGCTCCCGGCGCCAAGGTCAACCTGTGGGAGTGCAACGGTAGTTCGGCCCAGAAGTGGACGATCAAGAGCGACGGCACCGTCGTCGCCGACAAGTCCGGCCTGTGCCTGGACGTGACCGGCGCGAAGACCGAGAACGGCACCCCGCTGCAGCTGTGGACGTGCAACGGCACCTCGGCCCAGAAGTGGTCCCTGGTCCCCCGCTGACCCCCGCACACACCGGTCGACGTCAGGCCGGCCTCACCCCGGCCGCCGCTTCGCAGCGGCGGCCGGGGCACCGTCACGACCGGACCGTCACGGGCGGCCCGACCCGACGGCGGCCCACGCAGAACGCCCGGCCGGGAATCCCCGGCCGGGCGCCCGCACGGACCGCCCGCGGCCGGAACGACCGGCCACGGGCGGCAACGACTCCTCAGCACCCGCCTACCAGCGCGGGACGGTGGGCGTGGTCCACTCCGGGTCGGCCTTGCGCATCGCGGCGGCGTCGTCGCGGTCGCGCATCGTCCCGTCGTCGTCCAGCCAGCGCCGGTGCAGGCCGGCCAGTGCGTCGCGGTCCAACTCCACGCCCAGGCCCGGTCGGTCGGAGACGGTGAGCCGGCCGCCGGTGAAGACGTGCCGCTCGGTGATGACGTCGTCGGTCTGCCACGGGTAGTGCGAGTCGCAGGCGTAGTCCAGGTTGGGCACGGTGGCGGCGACGTGCGTCATGGCGGCCAGGCTGATGCCCAGGTGGGTGTTGGAGTGCATGGACAGGCCGACGCCGAAGGTGCGGCAGATCGTGGCGAGTTCGCGGGTGTTGCGCAGTCCGCCCCAGTAGTGGTGGTCGGAGAGCACGACCTGGACGGCCTTGCGGGCGAAGGCCTCCTCGATCTCCGGGAACGTCGTGACGCACATGTTGGTGGCCAGCGGGAGGTCGGTGCCGGCCGCGACCTGGGCCATCCGCGCGGTGGTGCTGGTCGGGTCCTCCAGGTACTGCAGGACGCCCTTCAGCTCGCGGGCGACGTACAGCGAGGTCTCCACCGACCAGGCGCCGTTGGGGTCGAGCCGCAGCGGCTGTCCGGGGAACGCCTCGGCGAGGGCGCGGATCGCCGCGATCTCCTCGTCGGGCGGGAAGACGCCGCCCTTCAGCTTGAAGGACCCGAAGCCGTACGTGTCGGCGAACCGGCGGGCCTGCGCGACCACACCCGCGGGGTCGAGGGCGGCTCCCCAGTCGTCCTGCTCACCCTGGCCCTGCGGATGGGAGGCGAGCCGGTAGAAGAGGTAGGCGCTGTAGTCGACGGCATCGCGGACCTTGCCGCCGAGCAGCGCGTGCACCGGCAGTCCGAGGGACTTCCCGAGAGCGTCCAGGCATGCCACCTCGAAACCGGAGATGACCGACAGCCGCAGCTTGTCGGCGGTCTGGACGCCGCGCAGTCCGCCGACGTCGACCGAGTCGGAGACCTCGGAGGGATCGGTGCAGACCCGCTCCGCCAGGGTGAAGAGGCCGTTCAGGTCGCTGACCGAGTGGCCGGGGAGCGCGGCGGCCAGCGGTGCGGCCAGGTCCAGGTAGCGGGTGTCGCCGTAGGTCTCGCCCACTCCGGACGTGCCGTCGGCGGTGATGACCTCGATGACCAGCCTTGGCGTGTACGGCTGGTGGACGCCCTGGGTGTTGAGGAGCGGTGGGTCGGCGATCAGGATCGGGGTCAGCCGGACCTCGGCGACGGCAAGGGCGGTCGATGTACCCACCACATGATCTGTCTTCATATGTGAATTCTGTTCACCCATAAGTCCAAATCCTAGGTCCGGCCGACCATGCCCGTCAACGAAATCCGCACTTCGCGGAGGCCTTCCTCGGCGACCTCCGCCCCGTCATGTGCGCGGCGCGGCCCAGCCGTTCCCCGAGGCGCGCAGCTCTGGACTGAACCCCGACTACAGGCTAAATTAATCAACATGTCACACGCCGGGACGGCGTCAGGCGGTCACGCGCTCCAGGAGATCGCGGACGCCGCTTTGCGGACAGCAGGCACACGTCAGGGTCTCCGTGGCCGGCCCGGCCCCGGCCAGATCGCCCGAGGGCCGGCACGTCCCGCGCTCGGGCAGCGAGGTCACCGTCATCGCTCCACTCGCGGACTGCCGCCGCAGGCACCGTGGCCCCGGGAGTCACCGCGTGCGCCACCGTACAGAGAGGACCGGCGGGTTGAGGCAGGAACGAGAATCGCGGGCCCTCGGGAGGACGGTTCGTCAGCCGAGTGGCCACCGGGACCGCCGGGTGCCGGGCGTCCGGGCGGCCCGCCGGCCGATCCGATCGGCCTGCCCGTTCCTCCCCGGTGATGTTGAGGCCTATCCTGTACCTGTTCGGTTCCGGTGCTTTCCGTGCGATGTCACGGCATCTGATGTGTACGACAGGGGATGGTCATGGCGGATGCAGCGCTGCTGGCGTCCCAGCGACGTTCCCTCATCGTCGACCTCGTGCGCCGGTCGGGTGCTGTCCGGGTGTCCGACCTCGTCGAGCAGTTCGGGGTCTCCGACATGACCGTCCGACGCGATCTCGACGCGCTCGCCAGAGCCGGAGCGGTGCAGAAGGTCCACGGAGGCGCCGTGGCCAATCCCGGCGGCGCCGTCGACGAACCCGGCTTCGAGGCCAAGTCCGGCCGGGAGTCCGCCGCGAAGGACGCCGTCGCCGACGCGGCGGCCGCGCTCGTCGAAGCCGGCACCGTCATCGCCCTCTCGGCCGGGACCACGACCTACGCGGTGGCCACCCGGCTGCTGAGCATCCCGCACCTGACCGTGGTCACCAACTCGCTCCCGATCGGCGATCTTCTGCGCGCCTCCGCCCAGGAGCAGGACGCGAGCACACCGACACTGCTGCTGACCGGAGGCTCGCCCACCCGCTCCGCGGCACTGGTCGGCCCGATCGCGGACCAGGCGATCCGCAGTCTGCACGTCGACCTGCTCATCCTCGGCGCCCACGGCGTCTCGGAGCGCGCCGGTCTGACCACCCCCAACCTCGCGGAGGCGCAGACCAACCGCGCCCTCATCTCCTCCGCCCGCCGCGTGGCGGTGGTCGCCGACCACACCAAGTGGGGGGTCGTCGGGCTCAGCAGTTTCGCCCGGCTCGACGAGATCGACCTCTTCATCACCGACGACAAGCTCGACACCCAGGCCCAGTCCCTGCTGAGGGATGCCGTCGGCACGCTGACCGTGGCGGACACAGCGCAGTCCGACGACTGACCGGCCTCCGGTCCGACGGGTCCCTGGGGCATCACCGGGCCCGGGTGACGCCGTGCGCCGGGTCAGCCCTCGGAGCTCTGGTAGCGGGCCAGTTCGTCGTCGACCATGGCCTGGGCCCTGGTCATGACGCGCGAGTTGTAGGCACCGGTGGAGCGGAGCGACAGCAGGGCGTTCTGCTGGGCGCCCGCCGCGGCCAGCATCAGCTGCAGGAACTGCTCGCGCGGATCGACACCCTCCGCCACGGCCCCGGCAGCAGGTCTCCGGCGGCGGGCCGCGGTCCAGCTGCGGACGTGGTCCAGGACCACCGGGTCGTACGGGTCGCCGTCGGGCGTCCGCAGCCCGGGGTCGTCCAGGGCGTCCGCCACCCGCTCGGACAGGGCGGAGTACAGCTCGACGAGGGCGGCGCGGTCGGCGGCCTCGTCGTCACCGGGCACGTGGAGCGCGCGGATCACCCGGGGCAGCGACAGTCCCTGCACCAGCAGGGTGGTGACGGCCACGACGAACGCGATCAGCATCAGCTGCGGCCGGTAGGGGGTGTCGGCCGGCAGGGTCTGCGCCGCGGCCACCGTGATCGCGCCCCGCATCCCGGACCAGGCGATCACCGTCCCGCCGCGCCAGCCGAACTTCTCGTTGATCCGGAAGTCGGCGTCGCTCCTGCCGCGTACCAGTCGGCCGTGGAGGCGTTCCGGGTCGGTGTTCCTGAAGCGGCGGGGCAGCTCCTGACCGGTGCTGAGCCGGTCGGCGAGGTCGTCCACCGCGGTCCGGAAGTTCTCGGCCTTGTCCGCGTCGTGCCGGAGCGAGGCGACCAGCGGAACGAGGAACAGCATCCGCACCGTGATCGCCAGCAGGGTGGCCAGCAGGCCGATCCAGACGGCGTGCGCGACGCTCTGTCCGGCGTCGTGCGCCTGGTCCAGCAGGGTCCTGAGCTGGAGCCCCATCAGCAGGAAGATGCCGCTCTCCAGCAGGAAGGCGATCGTCTGCCAGTTGACCTCCTCGGCGAGCCGGTCCCGGGCCCGCAGGAACCGGGGGCTGAGATGTCCGCTGACCAGCCCGGTCAGCACGACGGCCAGCACCCCGGAGGCGCCCAGCGCCTCGGCGGGCAGGAACGCCAGGAACGGCACCACGAAGGAGAGTGCCGTGTTGAGCACGGTGTCGGTGAGCCGCCCCCGGACCAGCACCGTCAGCAGGCCGACCAGCACCCCGATGACCGTGGCGACGACCACCGAGAGCACGAAGTCCGCCCCCACCCTCCACAGGTGCACGGTGGAGGTCGTCGCGGCGACCGCCGAGCCCAGCAGGACCAGCGAGGACGCGTCGTTGACCAGGCCCTCGCCCTCCAGGATGGTCATCAGCCGGGACGGCAGACCGAGGCGTCTGCCGATCGACGTGGCCGCGACCGCGTCGGTCGGGCTGATGATCGCGCCGAGCGCGAACGCGGCGGCCAGCCCGAGGCCCGGCAGGAGCCAGGCGAACAGATAGCCCGCGCACAGGGTGGTCGCCAGCACGAGCAGCACCGCCAGCCGCAGGATGGCCTTGAGGTCGCGCCGGAAGTCGACCGCCGGCATGTGCACGGCCGAGGCGTAGAGCAGCGGCGGCAGCACCACGGTCAGCACGAGGTCGGGTTCGACCTCGATGTGCGGCACCCCCGGCAGGAAGCTGAGCCCGAGCCCGACGACGACCAGTGCCAGCGGCGCGGCCACTCCGATCCGCCGGGACGCCAGCGCCACCGCCACGACACTGATCACACCGAGCACGGCGATCAACGTCAGTTCCACGGCTCGCCACCTCTCTGCCACGCCCACCGTGCGGTCCCCCTGCATGATGCGGGCCCGCGACGACCGGCCCCGGCTTTCCGGGCCCGCCCGGCGTGCCGACCGATGCGCGCGGACGCCTCCGGGCTTCGCGGCCCCGCGTACCGGCCGTGCGACCGGGCCCGGCAGCCGGACCAGGATCCGTCGAGCGGG
Organism: Kitasatospora sp. NPDC057223; assembly: GCF_042669755.1. Taxonomy (NCBI): domain Bacteria; kingdom Bacillati; phylum Actinomycetota; class Actinomycetes; order Kitasatosporales; family Streptomycetaceae; genus Kitasatospora; species Kitasatospora sp. NPDC057223. Next base: position 22,405 of record NZ_JBHUWW010000116.1, read on the forward strand.
GCGTGGCTCAGTTCACCGGTCGTCGGCGGCGTCGCCGGCCACGGCTGCCCCGGTCGGTCCGGGGTGGGTCGCCGACCGGTGTGCGATCCGCAGGAGCGTGATGCCGAGCGAGGGCCCCAGAGCGGCGCCGAACAGGATCTGCTGCCAGCCGGGCAGACCGGTGGTGGCGACGCCTCCGATCACGCTGACGGTGGTCAGGACGACCGTCGCGCGGACGACGGTGTGCGTTGCCGACGGGGTGGAGCGGTGCCGGGCGGTGCGGATGACGGGGTGGGGCATGGGGGTCTCCACTCGGACAGGCGGTTGGGGTGCCGCCTCCAGTGCCTCGACCCGGACGGCTCCTGGCCGGCCACGGGCGAGTGATCGTGCGGGCGTACCCGACCGGTACGGACCGGCCCCCGCCGGCGGGGGCCGGGGGCGACGACGGGTGCCCGGCCCGGGTGCCCGGGCCGGCCTCGGCCCGTGCTCAGTCGGTGACCGCCTCGGAACGGGTGGCGGCGGGACGCCTGCCCCGCCGGTCGGCGACGAGCGCGAGGGCGACACCGATGCCGACCCAGCCGGTGAGGACGAGAGCGGGGAGGCCGGTTCCCGAGCTGTCGAAGAAGGCGTTGGCCCGCAGGAGGCTGCCGGAGGCACCCGGAGGGAGGAGCTGGCCCACGCCGGCCCATCCGGTGGGGAGCCAGTTCGGGCCGGTGGCCAGGCCGGAGAGCGGATTGCCCAGGAGCATCATCAGCGCGCCGCCCAGGGCGAAGCCGGCCATCCCGAGGAGAGCCTGGAGGCCGAGGAGCGTGGTGGACAGGGCGGCCATGCCGAGGATGACGCCGAGGGCGGTGAGCCCGTAGTCGCCGTCGACCGAGTGGGTGCCGAACTGGAGCACGGCGGCGATGGCGGCACCTGCCGCGACGGAGAACAGGAGGGCGCCCGCGATGCGGGTGCGCAGCCCACGGTGCCCGGGGAAGGTGCCGCTGAGGATGAGGGCGGGGAAGATCCCGCCGAAGATCATGGGCAGGAGAGCAGCGGTCAGCCCGGCGCCGCGGGGGTCGTCCTCGGTGAAGGGCACCAGGTCGTGGACGGTGGCCCGGGTGCCCTGCTGGGCGGCGACGCCGTCGCCCAGCGCGGTGAGAGCGCTGGTGGCGGAGGGGCCGCCCGCGGTGGCGGTGTACACGTCGACCTGGTCGGCGGTGACCGCGAGGCCGCCGGCTACGTCCCGGTCCTCGATCGCGGCCTGGAGGGCGGCGGGGGTCGGGTAGAGCCGGACGGCCCAGGCGTCGCCGTCGGTCTTCTCCTGGAGGGCCTTCGCGACCTGTTCGGGGCCGGTGACGCCGATGGGGACGCGGTGCGGGCCGCTGTGGAGCGAGGGCAGTGCGAAGGCGCACAGCATGGTGGTGATCAGGGCGGCCAGGCCGAGCACCACCAGGGTGAGCTTGCGGGCCGTGCCGGGCAGGGTCTGGTTCGACATCGTCTTCTCTTTGCTTCCTGACCGCGCCGGGAGAGGCGATGCCCCTTCTCGACGGGGTGGCGGAGGTGGCCGGACGGGTACTGCGAGCCCGGGACCGCGCTCACCGGGACGAGGTGGCCGGCCCTGCGGCACGGTCGGCGGCCTGGTCGGCGGCCCTCGCGGCTTGCCGGTCGGGTGCATCGGGCGCGGGCGTCCGCTGCGACGGCGATCCGGCTCCTGAACTCGACGGCCCCGTCATGAGCGTCACGGTCATGGGCGGAAGTGCCTGGTTGTCGGTCACGGTCGAACCTCCGTAGAATGCGAATGTAAATTCACGTTCGCATAACGAGAGTACGCCGAGGAGTGCACCACTTGTCAAACAGGCCTGCTGAGACCGCCGCCCGCACCGTGCGGGACGCGACCGGGGAGCCGGAGCGCCCGGCGCCCTACCGGGAACCCCGGCAGGCGCGCAGCGCCGCCACGCTGGCCCGCGTACTACGGGCGGCCGAGGAGATCGCCGGCTCGTCCGGCCTGGAGGAGATGACGATCACCGACGTCGCCGCCCAGGCCGGCGTCTCGGTCGGCACGATCTACCGCCGCTTCCAGGACAAGGAGCAGCTGATCGCCGCCCTCACCGAGCGGATGCTGGAACAACGCGAGGAGTACATGGCGGAGCGGCTGCGCTCCGCCGAGCCCTCCCTCGCCGGAGTCGTGGACGCCTACGCCCACGCCCTGCTGCAGTCCTTCGCCGACAGCAGCCGCCTCTTCCCGGAACTGCTGCGCGCACGGGGAACCACATCCCTGGACCGCGGGACCCGCACCATCACCGAGATCCACCGCCTCCTGCTCGAAGCAGCGACCCCCTACACCGGCCAGATCCGGCGCTCCCACCCGAGGACGGCACTGGACACCGTGGCCCGCGCCGTCCTCGGCGCCTGCTTCCACAACTCCGTACGCCCCGATCCCGCCACCGGCGAAGCGGCCAGGCGCCAGTACGCGGACGAGCTCAGCGACATGGCCATCGCCTACCTCCTCGCACCCGACCGCCGCCCCGGCACCCCTTGAGCAGGGAGGGGCGGTCAGCCCCGGACGGTGGGGCGCGCCTTCATTACTGTTTCTTGCGCGATCCCGTCTCATATTTGCATGACAGTCCGCCACCCACAGGCGCGAATCCCGACCGGCGACCGGCGCGGCAGACCCAGGGATCTCGCAGTCCGCAGCGCCCATCGGATGAATCCGCTGGTCGTGGCCATATCGGTCCACTCCTCATCGATCTGAATATTGCAGGATTCTGTAGTGATATTGCCTTCAGCTTGCCGCGCTGCTTGACTGGTCCCCGCCCACCCCGGGCGCCTCGGCGGCAGTCCCCGCGGAGCCCATTCGAGCCACCTATGTGAGCCGGGACGTATCACCATGAGATGGACAGGAAAGCGCGCGCCCATTGCCGTGCTGATCGCCGTCGCCCTGACGGCCCTGGCGCAACCGGCCGGTGCGCAGGATTCGCGGACCTCCCCCCAAGGGGCCGCCGTACAGCAGCAGTCCGGCTCGGGCGCGGACGGCGGTGCGGGTGCGCGCACGCCCTTCGTCGAGCAGCAGGCGGAGGATGCGCGGACCGACGGCACCGTCCTCGGCCCCGACTGGGCGTACGGGACACTCGCGGCCGAGGCCGTGGGCCGCCGCGCGGTCCGGCTCGACAAGCCGGGCCAGTACGTGGAGTTCACCCTCACGAAGGCGGCCAACGCGGTCAACGTCCGCTACAGCGTGCCCGACTCGGCCGACGGCAGGGGGATCGACGCGACCCTCGGTGCCTACGTCGACGGCCGGTTCGCCAAGTCCCTGGCCGTCACCTCGCGTTACAGCTGGTACTACGGCCAGTACCCGTGGACGAACAACCCGGCCGACGGTGGCCCGCGCCAGCAGTACGACGACGCGCGGCTGATGTTCGACCGCACCCTGCCGGCCGGCAGCACCGTCCGCCTCCAGATCGGCAAGGGCGACACGGCCCCGGCCTACGTGATCGACACCGCCGACTTCGAGCAGGTCGACGCGCCCGGGTCCGCCCCTCGGCAGGCCCTCTCGGTCACGTCGTTCGGCGCGGACCCGTCGGGCAGGGCCGATTCGAGCGACGCGTTCCAGCGCGCGATCGACGCGGCCCGCGGTACCGGCCGGACGGTGTGGATACCACCGGGCACGTTCACCGTGACCCGGCACCTCCTCGTCGACCACGTCACGCTGCGCGGCAGCGGCCCCTGGTACAGCGTCCTGCACGGCGCCGGCGTGGGCGTCTACGGCACCTACGCGCCGAACGTGAGCTCCGACGTCCGGCTGGCCGACTTCGCGATCTTCGGCGAGGTGGCGGAACGCAACGACTCCGACCAGGTCAATGGCATCGGCGGCGCCCTGGCGCACTCGACCGTGGACAACGTCTGGATCCAGCACACCAAGGTCGGCGCCTGGCTGGACGGCCCCTTCGACGGCCTGAGCCTCTCGCGCCTGCGGATCCTGGACGTGACGGCCGACGGCATCAACTTCCACGACGGCGTCACCGGCTCCGCCGTCACCGACAGCTACGTCCGCGGCACCGGCGACGACGGCCTGGCCATGTGGTCCGACCAACACCCCGACTCCGGCAACGTGTTCGCCCGCAACACGGTCAAGTCACCCGCACTCGCCAACAACATCGCCGTCTACGGAGGCAGCGACAACGCGGTGACCGGCAACCTGGTCACCGACACCCTCGTCCAGGGCGGCGGCATCCACGTCGGCAACCGCTTCGGTTCGGTGCCCCTGGCCGGCACCACGACCGTCGCGCACAACACCCTGCAACGGACCGGCAGCCTCGACCTCTTCTCACACGTCGGCGAGGGCGCGCTCTGGTTCTGGGCCGCCGACGCCCCGCTCACCGGGCACGTCGACGTCGAGAACAACCTGATCCAGGACAGCGCCTACGAAGCCGTCCAGTTCCTCGGATCGTCGGTCGAAGGGGTCCGCTTCGCCCGCAACACCGTCGACCGGACCGGGACGTTCGCCTTCCAGCTCAACGCGCCCGGCTCGGCCTCGGCCCGCTCGCTGACCGCGACCGGCCTCGGGGCCGGCGGGCGCTACGACTGCGGCTCCGGCTTCAGCTTCACCGAGGGCCCCGGCAACCGCGGGTGGTCCGACACCCACTGCGGCTACCCGGCGCCCGGCCCGCTCCGGGTGAGCGGCCTCGGCCAGACCCTGTCCTTCGAGACCGACGAGGTCGGCAAGGCCGGCGACCCGCAGACCGTCGTCGTCACCAACCCGGGCCCGCGGCCCGCGCGGATCGCCTCCGTCGGCATCACCGGTGTCTACACCCTCGCGAACACCTGCGGCAGTGTGCTCGCCCCGGGCGCGAGCTGCACCGTGGACATCCGCTTCGTCCCCACCGCCCGCGGCGACCGCAACGGCTCGCTGACCATCTCCGACGGCACCCCCGCCGGCCGCTACCAGGTCCACGTCACGGGCCGGGTCGTCACCAGCACCGTCGGCAACCTCGCCGCCGGCCGCCCGGTCACCACCAGCGGCTCCCACGACGGCTTCCCCGCCGCGAACGCGGTCGACTCCGACACCAGCACGTACTGGGAGAGCCCGGAGCTCACCTCCGCGCAGTCCATCGGCGTCGACCTCGGTGCCCCGGTGACCGCGGCACGCGTGTCCCTCAAGCTCAACAACGGCTGGGGCGGCCGTACCCAGCACCTCGAAATCCTGGCCGGCGACGACGGTGAGAACTTCACCACCGTCGTCGCCCCCGCCGACTACCTCTTCGACCCCGCGGCCAACAACAACACGGTCGACATCGCCATCCCGTCCGCCCCCTACCGCTACCTCCGCGTCCAGGGCACCAGCAACTCGGGCGCCCCCGGCCTCCAGCTCGCCGAGTTGGAGGTCTACGCCGCCCAGCCGTAGCCCCTGGCCGGGGTGGCCTACAGCCAGCGCTTGTGTTTGAACACCGCCCACAGGCCGACTCCGAGGCCGAACATGAGGGCGACGGCGAAGGGATAGCCCCAGGCCCAGTGCAACTCGGGCATGTGGTCGAAGTTCATGCCGTACACGGACGCCACGAGGGTGGGGGTGAAGAGGATCGCGGCCCAGGACGAGATCTTCTTCACCTCCTCGCCCTGTTCGATGGTCTCGCGGGCGAGTTGGCGGCTCTCCTCGCCCTGCGCGAGGCTCGCACTGGACATCCGGCGCATGGCGTCGTTCTGTTCGAGGGAGACGAGGGTGGCGTGCACGGTGAGGGCGTTGTCCAGCAGGGTCCGCATCGTGGCGACGCGTTCGGTCACCCGGATCGTGTGGTCGAGCACGTTCCGCAGCCGGTTCTCCACCTCGCCGTTCGTCCCGTACTTCGGCGACCCGCGGAGCAGGGCCTGCAGCATGGCGGAGAGGGGTTTGATGGCGTGCTGGAAACCGATCACCTGTGACAGCAACTGGTAGATGCGCTTGGAGAGATGCGGGTCGACGTTCCCGTTGAAGAGTTGGCTCTCGATCTCGTCGATGTCCTCCTCGAGTCCGGTCGCGACCGGCGCGTAGCCGTCGACGATCTCGTCGAAGATCGAGGTCAGGATCGCCTCCGGTCCCAGCGCCAGGAACTCCGGTTCTGCTTCGAGCCGGCGCCGGACGGCGCCGAGGTCGGGCCGCTGGACCTGCCGGACGGTGACGGCGAAGTCCTCCCCCGTGAAGGCGTGGATCTCGCCGAACTCCACGCGCTCCGCGTCGTCGTCGTACCAGGCGGGGCGGAGCACGACGAAGAGGGTGTCGCCGTAGCGTTCGAGCTTCGCCCGCTGGTGGCCCTTCTGCGCGTCCTCCACCGCGAGCGGGTGCAGGTCGAACTCCTCCGCGACGGAGGTCAGTTCGGCCGCGCTCGGCAGATACAGGCCGATCCAGGCCATGCCGCCGGACTGTTCGAGGGCACGGTAGGTGCTGTGCAGGGTGGGCGGGCTCTCCACCCGGGCGCCGTCGACGTAGATGCCGTTGTTGACGAGAGTCATCGCCCTCCTCCTTCTCCGCTTCGAAGCGGTCTCGTGGGCCACCTCGCGTCGCACGGCCGTCCGGAGCGTCCGCAGCGCGGGTCGCGGCGTGGGATCAGTGCTCCGGGGCCGGTGGGGGCAGGGCGACGGCGCGCAGGAACGCCCGGGTGAAGGTTTCGATGGCTTCGTCCTCGCTGGGCAGATCGGCCCCGGCGAACCCGCCGGTCACCGGGCGCAGCAGGAAGTGCAGGAAGATCGGGCTGGTCATCTGCTGGGTGATGAGCAGCGGCGGCAGGTCGCGGACGCGGCCGGCGGCGGCCTCCGCGGCGAGCCACTGTCCGATGCCGGCCAACAGGCGGGGTGTGACGTTCTGGAAGACGAGCTGGACGTTCTCGTCGGCGGGGCGGGCGAAGACCTCGGCCAGGAGGGCCGGCAGCACGCGCGGCTCGCGCTTCAGGGCGTCGACCAGGAGGCGATAGAGACGGCGGACGGTGTCCTCCAGGTCGCCGTGCGGCGCGGCCAGGAACGTCTCGACGTCGACGAGGGGGCTGTAGCGCTCGAACACCGCGCGCAGGAGTTCGTCACGCCCGCCGAAGGTGACGTAGAGGCTGGGCACGGAACACTCGGCTGCGGCTGCCACCCGTTCGAAGGTCACCGTTCCCAGCCCCTGCCTGCTGATCAGGGCGCCCGTGGCCTCGATCGCGCGCTCCCTGACCGGTTTGCGTCCTCCGGGTTCGACGCCGGCGGCTCGCAGCGCCTCGTCGAGGGCCTGCCGGGTACCGCCCAGTCGACGCAGCAGGGTGCTGCGGGAGATCCCGGCCTCCTGGGCGACGTCGCGCAGCGTCACGTCGGCGGCGGAGACCCCGCGGGCGTCCGCCGCCCGCAAGGTCGCCTCGACGATGGCCTGGGGAACCTGACGGCCCGACTCCTTGGTACCTGACATGATTGTCAATTTACTCAGTGTTGGAGTCTCAGTCCATCCGGGCGTTGCGGTCCATCCTGCCTGCGCGCGCCTCGAAGCACCGCTGCGCCGCACCTGGCGTGCGCACGATCTGGACTGAAACTCGACTAGAGGGTAAATTAACCAACATGTCACGCATCGGAAAGGCGTCTGAGGGGCCTGCCCCCCAGCAGATCGCGGAGGCGGACCCGGCCCTGTGGCACCTCGCCCGGCGGCCGGAGTCTCCCGCGGCCTTCTCCGGCGTCGGCTGGACGGCACCTGACGTGTCCTGGAGCAGGCGTTACGCGCCGCCGCGAAGCCGGGCATGCCGCGCCCTCTGCATCGCGCAGGAACTCGCGCAGGACCACCCGATCAGGGACTTGAGAAGGAGAGGGTAGATATGTCTGCGTCAGGGGACGGCGGAAAAGCCGGTGCCAACGGGCCGGTCATCGCGAAGGAGGAGCGGCGTTTCGCTCCGCCCGCGGAGCTCGCGGCTGCGGCCAACGTCACGGCGGCCGCGTACGCGCAGGCCTCCGAGGACCGGCTCGC
>NZ_JBHUWW010000117.1:0-30236 GCF_042669755.1 Kitasatospora sp. NPDC057223
GGGGCGGGCCGCGGCAGCGGTCCGCCCCACCTGCTGCGCGGTACGATCCGTGCGAGCCAGCAGCGCCGATCAGCCAGGAGGAACTCTCCCGCCGTGTCCGAGAACCTCGAAGCCGCCGCGCCCGCCGAGAGCCGCCCCGACCTGCGGGCCGACTGCTCGAACTGCTTCGGACTGTGCTGTGTGGCCCTGCCCTTCGCGGCCTCCGCGGACTTCGCGGTCGGCAAGGAGGCCGGGAAGCCGTGCCGGAACCTGCGGACCGACTTCCGCTGCGGCATCCACACCCAGCTGCGGCAGAAGGGCTTCCAGGGCTGCACCGTCTACGACTGCTTCGGCGCGGGCCAGCAGGTCTCGCAGATCACCTTCGGCGGGGAGGACTGGCGGCGGTCGCCGGGCAGCGCGCGGCAGATGTTCGAGGTGTTCCCGGTCGTACGGCAGCTGCACGAGCTGCTCTGGTACCTGACGGAGGCGCTGACCCTGCCGGCCGCCCGGCCGGTGCACGAGGACGTCCGGCGGGCGCTGGAGGAGACCACGCGGCTGGCCGGGCAGAGCGCCGACGCCGTCATGAAGGTGGACGTCGGGGCGCACCGGGCGGCGGTGAACGAGGTGCTGCTGCGCACCAGCGAGCTGGTGCGCGCCGAGGCCGTGGGCAGCGGCAGGGCCACTGCCCCGGGCGGCAAGCGTGGCAAGGGCGGCAGGAGCAGTGGCAAGGGCGGCGGCGGCGCGAAGGACCGCCGGGGAGCGGACCTGATCGGCGCCCGGCTCAGGGGAGCCGACCTGTACGGGGCCAACCTGCGCGGCGCGTACCTGATCGCGGCCGACCTCACCGGCGCGGACCTGCGCTCCGCCGACCTGATCGGCGCCGACCTCCGGGACGCGAGGCTCGACGGCGCCGACCTCACCGGCAGCTTCTTCCTCACCCAGGCCCAGCTCAACGCGGCGAGGGGCGACGGGGCCACCCGGCTCCCGCCGTCGCTGGCCCGGCCCGGCCACTGGGCGGCGTGAGCGCTCCTCGCGTCAGCCGCCGCACTGCTGGAGCATCGCCTTCTTGTCCGCCTCGGTGACGGGCAGTTGGTACTTCAGCGAGACCTGCGCGAAGCGCACCACGTACGAGCAGCGGATGCTCGTGTTGGCGGGCAGCCACTCGGCCGGGCCGGAGTCGCCCTTGGAGGCGTTCTGCGGGCCGTCGGCCGGTACGAGGTTGAGCGGGTCGTTGGCTATCTGGACGCGCTTGGCCTTGTCCCACTTCGCGGCGCCCATCTGCCAGTCGTAGGACAGCGGCATCACGTGGTCGATCTGGATCCTCGACGCCTGCTGCTTGGACCACTGGACGTACTTCCCGGTGTACGGGTCGTAGATGGTCATCGCGGTCACCGTGCAGGCCGAGCCGTCCTTGTGCTCCACCGACCTGCCGTCCCGGGCCAGCAGGTCGTTGCGGGTGTCGCACTTGTTGTGGGCGAGCGCGACGCCGTCCACGTTGTCCGTCCAGGCGGGGCCGAACTGGTCGCGGTCGTAGCCGTCCTTGGGGCCGGCGGCGGCCGTCCGGACGGTGGCGATCAGGTCGCGGGCGGTCTTCAGGTCCTCCGCCGAACTGATGGGCGCCAGGCCGGGCTTGGTGCCGTCCGGATTCTGCAGCGGGCTGGTGCCGACCCCGCCGGACGGGGCCCGGTCGGCGGACGGGCCCGCCGCGCTGGTGCAACCCGCCAGGGCCAGCGCGGAGATCAGGAGGACGGCGGAGGCGGACAGGGCGGGGCGGCAGGCGGGCACGGGGCTACTCCAGGGGTGGGACTGCTGACGGCGCCCCAGCAGAGCAGCCGCCCCACACCGGGTCAAGTGGGCGCAGCGGGGGCGCGGGCAGGGATGTCGAAGCTCACATTCCGGTACGGCGGCGCCCCCGCACCCCTCAGACGGCGGCGGCCAGGCTCCCGGCGGTCGCGGCCAGCACCTCGGCGAGCGGTGCGGCCCGCAGGCCGAAGGCCCGCTCGGTCCGGGAGGAGTCCAGCAGGAACGGCCGGTGGGTGAGGTAGCCCATCTCCGCGACCTCGCCCAGGACCGGTGCGTCGAGGGCCAGTTCGGCCAGCTCCCGGTCGGTCATCGCGGTCAGCCGGGGCGCGGGGGCGCCGGCTGCCCGTGCCAGTGCGGCGGCCAGTTCGCGGGCGGAGAGGGTCGCGAAGGAGGGCACGTGCCAGGCCTCGCCCCAGCTGTCCGCGGCCCGGGCGGCGGCGGCCAGCGTGCGGGCCACGTCCGCCGGGTAGGCCCAGCTGTGCGGCGCGTCCAGGTCCGCGTGGTAGGCGGCGGGCTCGCCGGTGACGAGTTGGCGGCCCGCCATCATCAGGAACAGCGACTGGGCGCCCGGGCCGAAGTAGCTGCCGGCCCGTACCTCGGTCGCCCGCACCCGGCCGGCCCGGTGGGCGGCCAGTGCCTCCGTCCAGATCCGGGCCCGGACTTCGCCCTTCACGGTGCTGGGGGCGAGCGGCTGCCGCTCGGTGACCGGCCCGTCCACCGGCCCGTAGCCGTAGGCGTTGCCGAGCATCACGTAGCCGGCGCCGGTGCGTTCGGCGGCCGTGAGCAGGGCGGCGGCGAGCGGCGGGAACTCCTGCTTCCAGCGGTCGTACGGCGGCGCCGCGCAGTTGACCAGGGCGTGCGCCCCGGCCACCAGGGCGGTGAGGCGGTCGGGGTCGGTGGCGTCGGCGGTGACGCGTTCGATCCCGGGATGCTCCGGCCCCGAGCCGCTGCGGGTGACCAGCCGCACGCTCTCCCCCGCGTCGGCGAGCAGGCGGGCGGTGGCGGTGCCGGTCGATCCGGCGCCGGTGACGACGTAACGGGGCATGGCGGGTCTCCAGGAGGGGTTTGCCGTGAGGGCGGGGGGTGACGGTGCGTCGGGCGCACTGCCGTGGCCCCAAGCCTGCGGGCCCGCGGGGGTGTGGAACAGTGGCCGCGTTGCCACGGATCCGGAGGTTCTGGCCATGCATCGGATCGCTGTGCTGGCCGTCGCGCCGGTGACCGCGTTCGACCTGTCCATCCCCGAACTCGTCTTCGGCTCGGCGGAGGTCGGCGGCGGGCCCGCGTACGAGGTGCTGGTCTGCACCCTCGAACCGGGGCCGGTGGACAGCACCGGAAGCCTGCGGGTGCTCGTCCCGCACGGGCTGGAGGTGCTGGAGCGGGCGGACACCGTACTGGTGACCGGCTCGGGTTCGCGCGCCGACGCCGACCCCCGGGTGCTGGCCGCCCTGCGCGCGAGCGCCGGGCGGGGCGCGCGGATCGCGTCGATCTGCACCGGCGCGTTCGTGCTGGCCCAGGCCGGGCTGCTGGACGGGCGCAGCGCGACCACGTACTGGGTGCAGGCGGGGGCGCTCGCGCACCGGTACCCGGCGGTCCGGGTGCTGCCGGACGTGCTGTTCGTCGAGGACGGACCGGTGCTGACCTCGGCCGGGCTGACGGCGGGTATCGACCTCTGCCTGCACATGGTCCGCTCCGACCACGGCGCGGCGGTCGCCAACGCGGTGGCCCGGCTGACGGTCGTCTCGGCCGTCCGGCACGGCGGGCAGGAGCAGTCGGTGGGGGCTCCGGTGGCGGCGGCCGACGGCAGCTCGCTGGCGGCGACCCGGGGCTGGGCGCTGGGGCGGCTGCACGAGCCGGTGTCGCTGGCGGAGCTGGCCGCGCACGCGGGGGTCGGCGTCCGCACGCTGAACCGGCGCTTCCTGGCCGAGACCGGTGTCAGCCCGCTGCAGTGGCTGCTCGCCCAGCGGATCGAACGGGCCAGGGAGCTGCTGGAGTCGACGGCCCTGTCGGTGGAGCAGGTCGCCGGGCGGAGCGGCTTCGGCGGCGGGGACTCGCTGCGCCGGCACCTGCTGCGGCGGACGGGGATGACACCGCGCGCCTACCGGGCCGCGTTCTCGGCGTCGAAGCCGGCGCCGGGAGCCTGAGACGGGGGCGCAGACGGGGGGCTCAGACGGGAGCCTGAGACGGGCCGGGGAGGTGCGGCGGGCCGGTCAGCCGCCGATGGCGGACATCGGGCGGTCCGGCTGGACGAACCCGGCGGAACCGATGTCGTGGCCGGGGCCCTTGCGGGCGACGGTGCGGCGCCAGGCGGCCTCGATGGCCGCGTCGTCGGCGCCGCCGCGCAGCAGGGCGCGCAGGTCGGACTCGGTGGTCGCGAACAGGCAGTTGCGCAGCTGGCCGTCGGCGGTGAGGCGGACGCGGTCGCAGCCGCCGCAGAACGGCCGGGTGACGGAGGCGATCACGCCGATCACGGTGTCGGTGCCGGCGATCCGCCACTCCTCGGCCGGGGCGCTGCCGTGCCGGCCGACGGGGAGGAGCTCCCAGCGGGTGCCGAGGATCGCCAGCAGCTCGTCGGCGGTGATCATCTTGTTGCGGTCCCAGGCGCCCTGGGCGTCCAGGGGCATGGATTCGATGAAGCGCATCCGGTAGCCGTGGGCGGCGGCGAACTCGGCGAGGTCGATGATCTCGTCGTCGTTGACGCCCCGGACGGGGACCGCGTTGATCTTGACGGGAGCCAGTCCGGCGGCGTGCGCGGCGGCGAGCCCGGCGAACACGTCGGCGATCCGGTCCCGCCGGGTGATCTCGGCGTAGCGCTCCGGGCGCAGCGTGTCGAGGCTGACGTTCACCCGGTGCAGTCCGGCCGCCTTCAGCGCATCGGCGGTGCGGGCCAGGCCGATGCCGTTGGTGGTGAGGGAGATCTCGGGCCCGAGCGCGGTGAGCCGGGCGACCAGTCCGGGCAGGCCGCGCCGCAGCAGGGGTTCGCCGCCGGTGAGCCGGACGGTGCCGATGCCGAGGCGGTCCACCGCGATCCGCACCAGCCGGACGACCTCCTCGTCGCTGAGCACCTCGGCCTTCGGGAGCCAGTTGAGGCCCTCGGCCGGCATGCAGTAGGTGCAGCGCAGGTTGCAGCGGTCGGTGAGGGATACCCGCAGGTCGGTGTGGACCCTGCCGAAGCGGTCGGCCAGCGGGCGAGGTGCGGTGTCCATCGACCCAGTACAGGCGCATCGACCGGAGGAATCCAGCGGCGGAAGAACCGGGCCGGCCCGGGCGCCCGCGGGGCCGGGTTGTGCGTTCGTCCAACTGCGGGTGCCGGACGGGCCGGGCAAGCTGGGCGCATGAAGGATCACGCGCACGCCCCGGTGGCCGCACTGGTGCTGGCCGCCGGGGGCGGGCGGCGGCTCGGCGGCCGGCCGAAGGCGCTGCTGCCGTACGGGGGCGGGCTGCTGGTCGAGCACGCGGTCGCGGTGGTGCGGGCGGGCGGCTGCGGGCCGGTGGCGGTGGTGCTGGGGGCGGCCCGTGAACACGTCCGGGCCGGGGCCCGGCTGCCCGGCTGCCTGCTGGTCGACAATCCCGGCTGGGAGAGCGGCATGGGCTCCTCGCTGCGAGCCGGACTGGCCGCCCTGCCGGCCGGCACCGCGGCGGTACTGGTGATGCTGGTGGACACCCCGGGCGTCACGCCGGCCGCCGTGGCCCGGCTGCTGGCGGCCCACCGCGAGGGCGCGCAGCTCGCGGCCGCGGCGTACGGCGGGCGGCGCGGGCACCCGGTGCTGATCGGCGCGCCCCATCTCGCGGAGGCCGCCGCCGGTGCCACCGGCGATGCCGGCGCGCGGGCTCTGCTGGGGGCGCACGCGAGCGAGATCGCGCTGGTGGAGTGCGCCGACGTCGCCGTCCCGGACGACCTCGACACCCCGGCGGACCTGGCCCGTTGGACGTCCGGTCAGGCCCCCTCGTCCCCCGGTGGGAGGAGTGCCCCCTCCCCCTCCGGTCCCTGACGGAGCGTGTACCCCTGATCTCTCCCTGAGGATTGCGTTAATCCACGCCGTCGCCGGTGCGGATCGGGGAGCATGGGAAGCGACCTTCCCCGGCCCGGTGCCGGGGGACCGACGCCGAATGGAACGGACGGTGCCCGCCTTGTCCGGACTGTCACTGCCCGACGACTTCACCGGGCGCGACCCGGCGCAGCACGCCCACCCCGGTGGCGGCGCGCAGGCGATCCGCTGCCCGGCCTGCCGCCGCGAGCATCTGTACGAGCCGCCGTCCCTGCCGTGCCCCTGCGGGGCCTCGCTGAAGGTGCCGCTGCTGCGCGGCGGAGTGCCGGTCCAGGTGCGGTTCCGCTCCTGGGAGGACTCCTGGCTGAGCATGCGCTGCCCGCACTGCGGGCGCTCCGACCAGTGGCCGCAGCCCGAGTTCACCTGCAACTGCGGTGCCACCGTCCGGCTCCCGGTCGACCGCGCGGCCCGCCAGCACGGCGGCGGCGCCGGAACGGGCCCGCAGGGCACCCGCCCGCAGGCCGCCCGCCCCTACCACGCCGCCCCCGCGCCCGCGCCGCCCGTGACGCCCACGGTGCCGCCGCAGGGCCACTGGCAGCACCGGGTGCCGTTCCACCCCCAGCCCGTCCGCACCTCGCAGGACGCGGTGTTCGCGGCCGCCCGCTACCTGGAGTGGCTCGGCTTCGACGACCTGGAGCTGTCGGAGGCCCAGGAGCGGGACGGGGTCACCCTGCTCGGCGGCCGGCTGGTCGCCCAGGTGGACGCCTGGGCGGAGCCGGCCGACGTGAAGTGCGTCGAGTGCCTCTGGCTGCAGACCCTGCACGCCGACCAGATGGCGGCGGCGATGTTCACCGTGGCCGGGTACTCGCACCAGGCGACGGTGCGCGGCGAGCAGCTGCTGGTGGCCCTGTTCAGCCTGGACCCGTCAGGGGTCCCGCAGCCCGCAAACGGCGCGGCCGAGTCGCTGATGGAGACCGGCTGGACGTCCTGAGTGCCGCGCTCCGGCCGGTGCCGTCCGGTCCGGCCGGGCCGCTCCGGGTGGCCGCTTCGGCCTCCTCCCCGGTGGCCCTGCTCCGTCCGGTCCAAAAAACAATGACGCTCGTGATCTGGTGCACAAGCTCACCCCCGTGTTGAATTGCCGCCACAGCAGTCCCGATTGCTGGATGGCGCACACAAGGAGGTGGCGTTGTCGGAGCACGGAACGGCCCTGGGGGGCTGGGACAGGCGGGGGCGGGCTCCGGAGGAGCCGGGGGACACCGTGTGGCGGCTGCGCTCGCGGGCCTGCTGGCAGGAGGCCGCGGAGCTGTTGCGCCCGGCCGCCGAGCACGATCCTGCGGCAGCCCTCGGCATGGCCGAACTCCTCATCGAACAGTGCCTGTTCACCGCCTCGCACTGGCAGCAGGCCGAACAGGCCCTGCGGCTGGCCGAGGCGGGCGTGACGACCTCGGAGCAGCGTGCGGCGGCGTCCTGCGCGCGCGGCTTCCTGGCGTACGTGGCCAGCGTGCTGGGCCCGCGCGACCGGCTGGACGAGGCGCAGGCCGCACTCGGCCGGACGTCGGCGCTGCTGCCGCCCGACGCGCCCGGACGTCCGTTACTGGACTTCCGGCGCGGTCTGGTGGCGGAGAACCTGCAACGGGACCCGACCGCGGCCTGGATCGCCTACCGGCGGGCGCACGAGGGCGCACGGGAGCGCGGAGACGAACTGCTGCGCTCCTACACCTGGCGTCACCTGGCGGCCCTGGCGCTGGCGAACGGGGACACGGCGCGGGCCCAGGAGGGCTTCGCCGCCTCGTTGCGGCTGCGCGAGCAGCTCGGCTTCACGGTGGGGGTGGCGCCCGCACTGGCGGCGCTCGCCGAGGTGTCCGCCCCGGCGGAGGCCGCCCGGATGCGTTCCGAGGCGGCCCGGCTGGTCCAGGCACTCGGGGGCGTACCGGTGTGGCTCGCGCGCCAGCTCGGCGCGGTGCCCGCGCCGGGCGCTCCCCCGGACGGGCGGATCGGACAGGAGGCAGGCGACCGTACATGAGATAAGGTAAGGCTAACCTGGCCGAGGGGAGCAGCGCCTCGGCCGGGTCGGCCTCCCGCGCGCCCGCACCACCGGCGCCGGCCCCTGCCTACACCGTCCGCCCGGAAGATCGGCGCACGGCTCGCCCCCGGTCACGCGAGGTTGACGACCGCACCCCGCCACCGGGCCCGCACAAGGCCGGAATTCCGGGAAATAGCCCAGGGATATTAATAATACGATGGGATATATAGCCCGTCAGAAATCCCCCTCCTCAGCGCATTGACAGCAAATCAGTCATTCGGCTGCCGCGAATCCGCCATGATGGTGCCCGCCATCACTACGCAGGAAAGCGAGGCTGGTTCAGGCGATGAAACTGTCCGACATACCACTGGGCTGGGCCGTCACAGGCGTGGCAGCGCTCGTGGTCAGCGCTGTACTGGTGGCCTTCGCACGTGCCAGGGGCGGCGCCCCCACCACCGGCACGGATTCCTGGGAGCGCTCGGAGGAGCGCCGGCGGCGCAAGGAGTCCCTCTACGGCGGGGCCTCGTACACGCTGCTGTTCTGCTGCGCCGCCGTCGCGGCCGCCCTCTCCTTCCACGGCCTGGTGGGCTTCGGGGTGCAGAATCTCAACCTCTCCGGGGGCTGGGAGTACCTCGTGCCGTTCGGCCTGGACGGCGCGGCGATGTTCTGCTCGGTCCTGGCCGTGCGCGAGGCCAGCCACGGCGACGCCGCCCTCGGCTCCCGCCTGCTGGTCTGGCTGTTCGCGGGCGCGTCCGCCTGGTTCAACTGGGTGCACGCCCCGCGCGGCTTCGGCCACGCCGGCGCGCCCCAGTTCTTCGCGGGGATGTCCCTCTCGGCCGCCGTGCTGTTCGACCGGGCACTCAAGCAGACCAGGGTGGCGGCGCTGCGCGAGCAGGGGCTGGTGCCCCGGCCGCTGCCGCAGATCCGGATCGTGCGCTGGATCCGCGCCCCGCGCGAGACGTACGCGGCCTGGTCGCTGATGCTCCTGGAGGGCGTCCGCAGCCTGGACGAGGCCGTCGAGGAAGTCCGGGACGACCGGCGCGAGTCGGCCGTCAACCGGGAGCGCCAGCGGATGGCCAGCCGGCGCGAGCGGGCCGAAATCCGCGCGATCAACCGGACGCACAGCGTCTGGCGCCCGCGCGGGGCCGCCCGGCAGCTGGAGTCCGGCCTGGAATCCGGATCGGAGTCCGCGATAACGGCGCCGGACGACGGCGTCCCCGAGGTGGTGCCTGCCGAGGAGCAGGCGGCGACGGGCGCCGTCGTCCAGCCGGGCCTGCCCGTCCGCCCCGGCCGGCGGACGATCGACCTCACCGCCGACGACGACACCGTCACCCTGCCCCGGCTCGACTCGCTGGAGCAGAAGCTCAAGGACCTGGAGCAGCAGTTCGGCTGACGCTCCGCAACCCGCTGACGCCGCCGGGCCGGCTCAGGCGTTGAACCGGTTCAGGCCGGGCTGCCCGCCCCGTTCGCGGCGGCGGACAGCCCGGTGGCAGGCAGGCCCGCCGCGCTGAGCTCGAACCACATCCGCTTGCCGGAGCCCCGGGGCTCGACTCCCCAGCCGTCCGACAGTGCCTCCACCAGCATCAGCCCGCGCCCGGAGGAGGCCTGCTCACCCGGGGTGCGCCGGGTCGGCCAGAGGTCCGACTCGTCCTCCACCTCGATCCGCAGCCTGGCCCCGCCACCCTCCGCGTCGGCGGCCCGGTAGAGCCGGGCAGTGAACATGGCGTCCCGGTCGGTGTGCCGGATCGCGTTGGTGACCAGCTCGGAGGCGAGCAGCTCGGCGGTGTCCACCAGCTCGGCCACGCCCCAGCGCCGCAGGGCGTCCCGCAGTTCGGCGCGCACCTCGGAGATCCGGGCCAGGTCGGCCTGGCCGATCCGGCGCCGCAGCTGCTGCGCGGCCAGACCGCCCTCCGGGCCGTCCCAGCGGAGCAGCAGGAGCGCTATGTCGTCCTCGCGCTCGCTGGAGTCGGCGGACTGCGAGGCGATCCGGTCGGCGAGGTCCTCCAGCGGATCCCGGGCGGACTCCCCCCGGGACGGCACCTCGCCGGACAGCACGTGGCAGAGCCGCGCGAAGCCGGTGTCCAGGTCCATCGTCCGGGATTCGACCAGGCCGTCGGTACAGAGCAGGACGGTCTCCCCCGGATCCAGGCTGAACCGGGTGACCCGGTACTCCTCGTCCGGCGCGATGCCGAGCGGCAGCCCGCCGGCCACCGGCTGGACGGCCGTACTGCCGTCGACCCGCCGGACCACCGGGTCCAGGTGGCCGGCCCGGACGGCGTAGACCACGCCGTAGTCGACGTTGACCTCCGCGTACGTGCAGGTCGCGAAGTGGTCGGTGTCCAGGTCGGCGAGAAAGCGCGAGGCCCGGGCCATCACGGCGGCCGGCGGGTGCCCCTCGGCAGCGTACGCGCGCAGGGCGATCCGCAGTTGGCCCATGATCCCGGCGGCGTGCACGTCGTGGCCCTGCACGTCGCCGATCACCAGCCCGACGTGCCCGCCCGGCAGCGGCACCACGTCGTACCAGTCACCGCCGATCTGCAGGCCCGAACCGGCCGCCAGGTAGCGCACGGCGGTGGAGACGCCGGGGATCGACGGGACGGTGCGCGGCAGCATCACCCGCTGCAGACCGGCCGCCAGCTCGTGCTCGGCGTCGTGCAGCCGGGCCCGGGCCAGGGACTGCGCGACCAGACCGCCCAGGGTGGACAGCAGGGTGCGCTCGTCCCCGTCCAGCTCGCGGTCGTCGTCGAAGCTGACCAGGCAGACCCCGATCGGCCGGCCGCTGGCCACCAGCGGCAGGAAGGCCCACGCACTGCGGCTCATCCCGCTGGCCGTCGTCTCCCAGGCCTCCGGGAAGCGCTCGCGGTACTCCTCGCGACTGGCGATGAACACCGGCGTGCGGTGGCGGATCGCCTCGGTGGCCGGGTGCCCGGCGGGCAGCAGGGAGCGGTCGTAGACGGCCAGGTCGTGCTCCCGGTAGCCGCTGGCGCCGAGGATCTGCAGCCGGCCGGCCTCCTGCGAGGCCAGTACCAGGCCGTCCGGCGGCAGGCCCGGCAGCGGCAGCTCGGTGAAGACCCGGGCGACGTCCTTGACCGTGACGGCCTCGGAGAGCGCGCGGGCGGCCTCCTTGATGAAGCGCGAGCGGTCCTCGCGCAGCACCGCCATCCGGTCGGCGCGGTCGCGCTTGTGCAGCTCAACGGTGGCGTCCCAGACGAAGCCGACCATCCGGGAGGCGCGGCCGAAGGCGTCCGCCAGGACCCGGCCGCGGAAGCGGACGGCCCGCATCGTGCCCTGCGGGCCCATCGTGCGGTAGTAGGCGCCGCACTGGCCCAGCTCGGCGACCGCCCGCTCGACGCGGCGGCGCACCACCGGGGCGTCCTCGGGGTGCAGCAGTCCGAGGAAGGACGCCGAGGTGTGGTCGAACCGGCCCTTCTCCACGCCGAGGATGGCGCAGGCCCGCTGGTCGCCCTCCAGGACGTCACGGCGGATGTCCCAGTCGAACGAGCCGATGCCGTTGGCGGCCATCGCCGGTTCGAGCCAGTCAGGCGTCGAGTCGCCGGACGGCGTGGGCAGGCCGCCCGCCACCACCGGCGCGAGCCGCCCGGCCGCCAGCCCCTGCGCCGTGCGCAGGGCATGCCTGCGGACCGCCTGGGCCGGCGGCCTACCGCGGCCGGACCGGGCCGCGGGCGGACCGGGCGGGGCCCCCGGCACCTGTGGCTCGGGCTCTGTGGCCATGCTGCTCCTGCCGCTGCCGTGCCCTCCCGTCCGGACGGGAGGGCACGACCGTGTGGTGGTTGGTCGTACTCGGTGGGGTGGGCCGGGCGGAGCGGCGGTCGGTCGAGGCCTGGGTCTCCCCGCCGGGTGCCGCTCCCGGGCACACGTTCCCACTATCCTGTCTAATGTTCGGCAGAGCGGCAATGCCGACGGCCCGGAAATCTTCCGTTCGACAGCGAACGACAGCGCCGATCGTGAATGCCCCGGGCTCCCGCCGGGCGCTCACAACTCCCCGAACAGGCGAAACGGCCCGATCTGCCGGGACGCGTCCGAACCGCTCAGGAATATGCCAACTCGAACCAGGTGACCTTGCCGTCCCCGCGCAACTGGACACCCCAGTCGTCGGCGAGTGCCTCGACGAGGAAGAGGCCGCGCCCGGAGGTGGCGGATTCCGCGGCCGGCTCCCGGTGCCGGGCGGGCAGCCGCGCCGTACCGTCCTGGACCTCGATCCGCAACCGCAGGTCGGCGGTGAGCACCGCGTCGAAGACCGCCCCGCAGCTGGTGTGCAGCAGCGCGTTGGTGACCAGCTCCGAGGTCAGCAGCTCCGCCGTGTCGGCGAGTTCGGGTACGCCCCAGTGGCCCAGCGCCGCCCGCAGCCGGTGCCGGACGGCGCCGACGGCGACCAGGTCGGCCGCGTCCAGGGTGAGGTGCAGGCGGCGGTGCAGCGCACAGCCCGGGGCGGGCACGCCCTGGTCCACCGGCGCGTTCGCCACCGGCCGGCCGTTCGGCGCCGACCGTCCACTCGCCCCGCCGCTCGCACCCGGGTATCCGAACGTGCCCGCCGAGCCCGTCCACTGTCGCGGCCCCGAGTCCGTCCGCTGCCGCGGAAATCGCGCCTGACCGTCCATCACCACACGCCCCCGCCTTCGACCGCCGCCCGCACCGGAGTCCC
The DNA here is from genome assembly GCF_042669755.1 of Kitasatospora sp. NPDC057223. Taxonomy (NCBI): domain Bacteria; kingdom Bacillati; phylum Actinomycetota; class Actinomycetes; order Kitasatosporales; family Streptomycetaceae; genus Kitasatospora; species Kitasatospora sp. NPDC057223. The sequence goes on from NZ_JBHUWW010000117.1 coordinate 12,455, forward strand.
CCACCGGCCGAACGGTCCTCGTACTGACACTCATCCTCATGCCCAGTTGCAGCGCTTTGCAACAGTGTGCATCCGATCACATGGGGTGAAAGGGGCTCGAACGCCCGGACGTGATCCAAGCCACCGCCTCGGACAGGTTTGCGATCCGGCACGCGCCGGCCGCGGCCGCCGCCGGATACGGGGGCGTGCCCCCGGGGCAGCAGGCCCTGCCACTGGGGCAAACGGGTGAGCGAACGGCCCGCGCGGGCCGGGGCCGGGCGGGGCTGGTCGCGGGTCGGGCCGGGCGGGGCGAGGCTGGACAGGGTGGCCCCGTCCGGGTTCAATGACCGGAAGATGTTTGAACGACGTTCTAACTTCTCCGGGCGGCGGACGGCAGGACGACCCAGGGCCGCACCTGCACCACCTGCACCACCTGCCACATCAGCACCACCGGCACAGCCCACCCGGCCACCCGGCGACCGCGAGCGAGGAACCGTGCGACTGACCCCCACCGAGCGGGACCGGCTGCTGATCTTCACAGCAGCCGAACTGGCCCGCGCCCGCCGCGCCCGCGGCGTGCGCCTCAACGTCCCCGAGGCCCACGCCCTGATCGCGGACACCGTCTGCGAGGCGGCCCGCGACGGCCGCCGGCTCGCCGAGGCCATCGAAGCCGGGCGCAGCGTACTCACGGCCGCCGACGTACTGCCGGGCGTGCCGGACGTGGTCACCGTCGTCCAGGTGGAGGCCGTGTTCGACGACGGCACCCGGCTCGCGGTGGTCAACGACCCCTTCAAGGGCGCCGGCTCGCTCGGCGACGACGCACCCGGCGGTGCGCTGCCCGGCGCCGGCGAGGGCTACGACCCGGTGGAGGAGACGGTGCTGCTGCCCGTCCACAACACCTCCGCCGTACCGATCTCGGTCACCTCGCACTTCCACTTCTTCGAGGCCAACCCGCGCCTCGCCTTCGACCGGGCCGCCGCCTACGGCACCCACCTGGCGGTCCCCGCCGGGTCCTCCGTCCGCTTCGACCCGGGGGCCGTGGTGGAGGTCGGACTCACCCCGATCGGCGGCGAGCGGGTCGCGATCGGCTTCGCCGGGCTGGTGGACGGGCCGCTGGACGCGCCCGGCGCCAAGGAGGCGGCGCTCGCCAAGGCCCGCGCGACCGGATACCTCACCAGCTTCGACGACGCGGAGGTCGAGTCGTGAGCGCGATCACCCCCCATGACTACATCTCCGTGCACGGCCCGCGCGCGGGCGACCGGGTCCGGCTGGGCGACAGCGGCCTGATCGTCCGGGTCGAGTCGGACTCCCAGGAGCCCGGCGAGGAGTTCCTGGCCGGTTTCGGCAAGACCGCCCGCGACGGCCTGCACCTGAAGGCCGCCGCCGTCCGCGACACCTGCGACGTGGTGATCAGCAACGTGCTGGTGATCGACGCCGTGCTCGGCATCCGCAAGACCTCGATCGGCCTGATCGACGGCCGGATCGCCTCGATCGGCCGGGCCGGCAACCCGGACACCCTGGCCGGCGTGGACGTGGTCGTCGGCACCGGCACCACGATCGTCTCCGGCGAGGGCCTGATCGCCACCGCCGGCGCCATCGACACCCACGTCCACCTGCTCTCCCCGCGCATCATGGAGGCCTCGCTCGCCTCCGGCGTCACCACGATCATCGGCCAGGAGTTCGGCCCGGTCTGGGGGGTCGGGGTCAATTCGCCCTGGGCGCTGCGGCACGCCTTCAACGCCTTCGACGCCTGGCCCGTCAACATCGGCTTCCTCGGACGCGGTTCGTCCTCGGACGCGGCGCCGCTGATCGAGGCCCTCGCCGAGGGCGGCGCGTCCGGCTTCAAGGTCCACGAGGACATGGGCGCCCACACCCGCGCCCTGGACACCGCCCTGCGCGTCGCCGAGGAGTACGACGTCCAGGTCGCCCTGCACACCGACGGCCTCAACGAGTGCCTGTCGGTCGAGGACACCCTGCGCGTCCTGGACGGCCGCACCATCCACGCCTTCCACATCGAGGGCTGCGGCGGCGGCCACGTCCCCAACGTCCTCAAGATGGCCGGCGTCCCCAACGTCATCGGCTCCTCCACCAACCCCACGCTGCCGTTCGGCCGGGACGCCCTCGGCGAGCACTTCGACATGATCGTCTCCGCCCACGACCTCAAGACCGACCTGCCCGGCGACGCCGCCATGGCCCGCGACCGCATCCGGGCCGGCACGATGGGCGCCGAGGACGTCCTGCACGACCTCGGCGTCATCGGCATCACCTCCTCCGACGCCCAGGGCATGGGCCGCGCCGGGGAGACCGTCCGCCGCACCTTCGCGATGGCCGGCAAGATGAAGACCGAACTCGGCCCGCTCGACGGCACCGGCTCCTACGGGACGGCGGCGAGCGGCGACGACAACGAGCGCGTCCTGCGCTACATCGCCAAACTCACCATCAACCCCGCCATCGCCCACGGCCTCGCCCACGAGGTCGGCTCCATCGAGGTCGGCAAGCTGGCCGACCTCGTCCTCTGGCGCCCCGACCACTTCGGCGCCAAACCGCAGCTGGTACTGAAGGCCGGGTTCCCCGCCTACGGCGTCGTCGGCGACCCCAACGCCTCCACCGACCGCTGCGAACCCCTCGTCCTCGGACCGCAGTTCGGCGCTCACGGCGCCACCGCCGCCGACCTCTCCGTCGCCTTCGTCGCCCAGGCCGCCGCCGACGGCGCCTACCTGGACAGGGCGGCCGACGCCATGCCGACCCGGCGCCGGCGCGTCGGCGTGCGGAACACCCGCGGCATCGGCCCGCGCGACATGGTGCGCAACGCCCGGCTGGGCGACGTCCAGGTCGCGGAGACCGGCCTGGTCGCGCTCGACGGCACCCCCATCCGCTCCGAGCCGGCCGACAGCGTCTCGCTCAGCCGCCTGTACTTCCTCTGAACCCTCCCCCCCCCCACCGCTTAGGACCCGACCCTCATGACCACTCCCGCCTCGCTCGGCTACCGGATGCCCGCCGAATGGGCCCCGCACGACCGCACCTGGATGGCGTTCCCCACCGCCAACCAGACCTTCGACACTCCCGGGCACCTGCACGCCGCCCGGCTCGCCTGGGCCGAGGTCGCCAACACCGTCGTCCGATACGAGCCGGTGACGCTGGTCGTCAACACCGGCGAGAGCGCGGACGCCAGGAAGTACGTCGCCGATCAGGTCGACCTCGTCGAACGCCCGCTGGACGACGCCTGGATGCGCGACATCGGCCCGACCTTCCTCACCGACGGCAAGGGCGGACTCGCCGCCACCGACTGGGTGTTCAACGGCTGGGGCGCCCAGTCCTGGGCCAGTTGGGAGAACGACCAGCACATCGCCGAAGCCGTCACCGGCCTCGCCGGCGTGCAGCGCTTCGCCTCCCGCCTGATCAACGAGGGCGGCGGCATCCACGTGGACGGCGAGGGCACCGTCCTCGTCACCGAGACCGTCCAACTCGGCGAGGGCCGCAACGCCGACTGGACCAGGGAGGAGGTGGAGGCCGAACTGCACGCCCAGCTCGGCACCACCAAGGCCGTCTGGCTGCCCCGCGGACTCACCCGCGACTACGACGAGTTCGGAACCCGCGGCCACATCGACATCGTCGCCTCCTTCGTCCGCCCCGGCGTCGTCGTGGCCCACGTCCAGCCCGACCCCGCGCACCCCGACCACGAGGTCTGCAAGGAACTGCTGACCGTCCTGCGGACGTCCACCGACGCCGCCGGCCGCCGCCTGGAGGTCATCGAACTCCCCGCCCCCACCGTCCTGCTGGACGAGGACGGCGAGCCGGTCGACTACTCCTACATCAACCACTACGTCGCCAACGGCGCCGTCATCCTCTGCGCCTTCGGCGACCCCCGCGACCAGCAGGCCGCCGACATCCTCGGCGAGGCCTACCCCGGCCGCACCGTCGAACTCGTGGACGCCCGCGAGATCTTCGCCAACGGGGGCGGCATCCACTGCATCACGCAGCAGCAGCCCAAGCCCTGACCAACAGGCAGGTCGGAGCCGGCCGGAGTCGAGCTGTCCCGCACTTCCCCGGAGGTGCCCGGTCCCAGCCCGACTCCAGCCGTCCGCTCCGTCCGCCCCGTCCGCCCCGGCGAGGCACCCCTGATGCCGGTCGATGGCGTCGGAGTGACTGTTGATGACCTCCACGAACCGGCCCCGGCCGTACTGCCCGCAGACCCGGCAGTACCCCGTGGCCTGCTCGTCCGGCCCGGTCACCACGTGCGCGGCCCGGCCGGCTGGAACTCCCGGTAGGCGATGTCCGCCGTGGTGAAGTCCGACCAGGCCCGGGGTTCGCCGTCATCGCCGAGCAGCCACTCGCCCGTCACCTCGTTCCGCACCCGCCAGCACCTCGCCCCACGGTCCCAGCGGACTCCGTAGCCGTCCGCCCGCGCGTCGGTCATCAGCGCCCCTCGGGTGCGTGACCGGGGCAGGAGCCGACGGCCCAGCCGAGCGGGGCCCTGCCCGGTCGAGTGGGAGTGTGGCGGTGGCCGGCTGCGGTGAGCGGCACCCTCGTCGACCCGCACACGATGCAGGCCTTGCCGTACAGCCGGCCACCGGTGGGAGGAGGGGGAAGCACGGGCACTTCGGACATCAGGGTCCCCCACAGTCAGTAGGCTGGTGGACACCAGGAGTGGTGACTCGTTCATCCTCGGCCTCAGGACGGACGCCCTGAAGGCCTTGTAGAGGACACCTTGGGGACTCTTCGAGGACTCAGCACGTCGTTACATGCCACGAAGTCCTCACAAAGGCCTGCCCGGTCGTATCTTTGAGAGACCGTCACCTCTCGGAGGGCTCCGTGTCCCGACCTACCGGCAACACCGCGCTGAAAGCCGCGCGTCAGAGCGCCGGCCTCTCCTCCCAGCAGGCGTTCGCCGACGCGCTCAGCACCGCCGCCCGCCGGCTCGGCATGGGCCAGGTCATCGTCAGCACACGGCAGATCCGACGCTGGGAGTCGGACACCCCGCCGTGGCCGCAGGACGACTACCAGCGGCTCCTCACCCACGTCCTGCACCTGCCCGTCGAGAGCCTCGGCTTCCGGGCGCCGTGGGACCGCAGCGCAACCCCGGCCACACCACCCGCTGCGGCACCGCCGACCCGCAGCATCCCGGCGCCGACCGCCCTACACGCACGCCTTCCACGCCCCGCACAGGCCGGCGGCAGCCAGCCACCCACCATCGGCGCCGACTTCGCCATAGTCACCGAGGCGCATCGCCGCCTGTACTGGAGTGTCGCCCCCGCCACCCTCGTACAGGCCGTCGCCGAACACGCCAACCTCGGCACCGCACTCCTCGGCGAGACGTCCGGCGTCGCCCGCCGCATCCTCGCCTCGGCGCTCGCCGAGTCCCTGCTGCTCGCCGCCCGCATCCAGTTCTTCGACCTGCGGCAGCCCGACCACGCCGACGCCACCCTCGTCCGCGCCCTCCAGGCAGCCGGCGAGGCCGATGACTCCCTGCTCGGCGCCGCCGTCCTCGGCCACGCCGCCTTCCTCCCGGGCTGGGCCGGGCGCCGCGACGACGCCCTGGAACGACTGCAGGCCGCACGAACCTACGCCCGCCGCGGTCCCGCGTCCGCCGAACTCCTCGCCTGGCTCGACGCCGTCGAGGCCGAATGCCTGACCCGGTGCGGCGACCACCGCGGCGCACTCGCCCTGCTCCATCACGCCGAGAACTTGCTCGCCGCAGGGAACGACCATGCCGCACCGGACTGGCTGACCTGGTTCTCACCAGTCCGCCTCGCGGCCTTCAAGGGGAACACCCAGCTGCTGGCCGGCCACCTGCCGCAGGCCCGCACCACCCTGGAGACCGTCCTCGGCGACCTCGGCGTCGCCGAGGGCAAACAGCGCGTCGTCGTCCTCGGCGACCTCGCCGCGGTGGAAGCCGCTTCAGGGCGGGCCGACGCGGCGTGCGCACTCCTGGAACAAGCCCTCGACCAGCTCGCCGTCACCTGGTACGCCACCGGCATGGACCGGGTCCGCGAGGCACGCCGCGCTCTTGCCCGGTGGCAGGACACGGCGGCCGTGCAGCGGGTCGACGACCGCCTGTACAGCTGGTCGGCGACCCTCAGTTCCCTCCAGCGTTGAACTTCTCGATCAGCTGCGGCAGTTCGTCGAGCGAATCGATCCGGAACGTGGACCGGTCGGCGGCCGGGTCGTACTGCTGGATCCATCCCCACGGGCCGCGCCTGATCAGGGCGGTACGCATTCCGGCGGCGAGCGCCGGCAACACGTCGTTGTCGAGGCGATCCCCGACGTAGAGGATCTCGTCGAGGGCGGCCGGCGCCACCTCGGCGACCCGCTCGAAGAACCGCGGATCGGGCTTGCTCGCACCCCAGTCGTCCGAGGTGCCGATCAGGTCGACGTCGCCGGTGAACAGCTCGCGCAAAAGGCCGCCCGCCCTCACGGTCTGGTTGCCGGCGATGGCCAGCCACAGGCCGCCCGCGCGGAGTTCGGCGAAGGCCGGCCGGACGTCCGGGTAGAGGTCGTCCTCGCCGAACGTCTCGGGCTGCCCGGCGACGGCACGGGCTTCGCGCTCCTGGTACAGGTCGAACCCCGGCCGGAAGACCTGGAACGCCTCGCGGTAGTCCCGGCCCTCGGCGATGACGGCGCCGAACTGCGCGACGAAGGTGTGCCGTGGAACGCCGAGCCAGTCGGCCCAAGTGCCGTACTCCCTGGTCTCGTCCACCAGGCACTCGCCGACATCGAACACCACCGCCCTGATCGTCATCCCCGCAGCCTAGTGAGGCGAGGATGTCCTGTCAGTGTCCGCCCCACGGTCGCGGCATGCCCGCGATCCCTGCTCACCCGGCCACCCCCTGCCACGCGATGCCGGCACCGCCCGTCCCGAGCGGGCGACGTTCGTCGCAGGCCATGCCCGGCCCCCGGACGGAGGGGTGCCGCAGCCGGCGGCCCGCGTGAGAGAGTCGGAACTGCAGGTCACCCGCGCAGGAGGAGCCCCTTGGTGGAGTGGAAGAGCCACGGCCGGCGCCGCGTCTACGACAGCCCGTACGTCGAGGTCTGGCTGGACGACGTCGACATTCCGGGCATCGGCCGTATCGACCACCACGTCATCACCATGCCGCGCGCGTCGACCACTTCCGTCGTCACCGACGAGCAGGGACGCTTCCTCCTCCTCTACCGCCACCGCTTCATCACCGGGCGGTGGGGCTGGGAGGTGCCTGCCGGGTGGGCCGAACCCGGTGAGGACCCGGCAGCCGCGATCGCCCGCGAGGTGGAGGAGGAAACCGGCTGGCGGCCCGGCCAGGTCGTGCCACTGGTCGAGTACGACGCCCTGGCCGGCATCTCCACCATGCACTTCCGGGCCTTCCACATCACCGGCTGCGAGCAGGTCGGCGAGCCGACGGACCGCAGCGAGGCCTCCCGGGTCGAGTGGCTCACCGAGGCCGAGGTGGTCAGGCTCCTCGCGGCCGGCGACGTACCGGACGGGCCGTCGCTCGCAGCGCTCTCCTACTATCTCGGGCCGCACCGACTGACGGCCGACGCGGGCACCGGCCCACGCTGAGCTGTTGCTGCCGACGCGGATCGCCACGACATCGGCGGCGGCGGCGACCACGGCGGTCAGCCGACGACTCCGCCCGCCGACTCCCACCACGCCGTGCACCGGTCGAGAAAGCCCGGCCCCGGTGTGAGTCCGGCCCCGGTGTGAGTCTGCCCAGCCCGGATCGTCGAACCACACAGGTCCGGCGGCCTCCCCCGCCACGGCGAGGCGGACGAACTCCCCGCACCCGGCCTCGGAGACGACCACGGTGCCGTGCACCGCGTAGGCGGCCCCGCCACCCCTGCCGGGCCCCGGGCACGCCTCGGTGCAGGGGACGGGCATGGCCAGGAAGCCGGGGCGCCGGCCGTCCTCCCCAGCTCGTGGACCGCGTCCTCACGGTCGAGGTGATCCGCGAGCCGGTACCGGCGGCCGTGCGCCGGCCGGCCCGGCAGGACGGGCCGGGCCCCGCGGGCGGGCGGCCGGGCGGGATTCAGTAGGCTGCTGCGCCGCACGGCTGTTCGCGTACGCAATCTGCTCCAACTCGTCACCGTCGAAGTACCTTTGGGGGGATTCACACCGTGAGAACTTCTCGCGTCCTGGCTGCCCCGGCAGCCGCCGTCATGAGTCTGGGTCTGGGTCTGGGTCTGGGTCTGAGTCTTGGCCTGGGGGCCGGCGCGGCATCCGCCGCCTCTCCCACCATCCCGGACCGGCCGTGCCACAACGGCGGCACCGGGTTCGACCTGCCGACCAGCTGGACGGGGCTCGACCACAGCCAGGTGGTCAGGGGTGCGGCGCCCGTCGAGTCCACCGTGACGATCCGGAACAACTCCGGCCACTCGGTGCGCAATCTGGACCCGCTGATCATCGTGGGGCCCGAGAGCCCGATCATGGGCACCACCTTCACACTGGAGACGAAGGTGTCCGGGGGTGACTGGAAGGTCGCCGAGCTCAGTGTGCTGCACCTCGCCACCCGCTTCTCGATCGGGCCGCAACAGCTCGCCGAGGACGAGACGCTGACGATTCAGCTCAGGCTCACCACCCACACCGACGCGTCGGTCGGGAACTTCAAGTTCGACTGGACCGGCGGGGCCGACTGGCTCGACGACGACACCGACCGGTTCCTCACCGTCGCCGAGATCGCCGAGGGCACCGCCGTCCCCGGCGGCAAGGGCACCTGCACCAGCTTCGGCACCCAGGTCCACATCGGCTTCGACGTCGTCGATGCTCCCTCCTCCCCGAGTCCCACTGCCACCCCGACGGTCACGCCGACGGCCACGGCGAGCGCCACCCCCACCGCCACCGCGACGGCCGGCCCCGGTGCCGCCGCGAGCACGGCACCCGCACCCACCGTGACGGCCACCGCCACGGTCACGGTCACGGCGGGCCCGGCGGCATCCGCCACCACGCAGGCAGCCCACACGGGCCCCGAACTCGCCGACACCGGAGACGACACCGCCCTGCCCCTCGCCCTCACCGGCGCGGGTGCGATCGCCCTCGGCAGCGCCCTGGTCGCCCTGCGCCGCCGCAGGGGCTCACACAGCTGACCCCCACCCGTGACGTCCGTCCGGCCGACGCCGGGCGGACGTCACGGGCGCACCGGCGGTCACCTGCCGGGCGCGTGGGCGAGCGCGGCGGAGCGCCGCACGAAGCGTTCCCGCACCGCGGCCATCTCGGCCTGGACCGCCCCGGCATCCAGGTTGAGGTAGCCGCTCCGGGTGGCGATGCCGGACTCCAGCGCCCCCGCCACCGTCATCACCGCGGCCATGATCGTGGCGGCCTCACCGGCCCAGCCGTCTCCCGACCGGGCCCGCGCGATCATCCACGGCCGCCCGTGGGCCGCGCCGGAGAGCAGCGGATAGGAGGTCTGGGCCCAACTGGGCAGGAACAGCCGGGTCTGCTCCCCGATCTTGTGGTCCACCCGGGCGGACTCGCCGTCCACCGCGTACCCCGTCACCCGCCTGCTCCGGTCCAGGCGCGCGACGGCGCCGGAGGCGAGCACCAGCTGCTCCACCTCCTTCTTCCGGGCCTGCGCGCCCGCCTGCTCCTCCGGTCCGAACCCCCTGGCCGCCTGCACCTCGTTGTTCGCCTCGGTGACGACCAGGCCGACGGCCCGGGCGAGACGCCGGTCCAGCGGCACCGCCGGGTCGTACAGGTAGTGGGTGAAGGCCAGCCCCTCCAGCGTCACCCGGGCCAGGGCCAGCGGTGACCAGACGGGCGGCGGCTGCATGAGGATGTCGTGCTCCAGGGCCCGGACGTGGTCGACCGCATGGGCCCAGGTCAGATGGCCGGCGTCGAGCAGCAGCCGGTGCAGGCCGAGCCTGGCCTCCCTGCGCGGCCCGGCCGGCGCGGCGGTGAGAGCCTCGACCTCCTGGCGGAAGACACTGTCGGCGGCCAGGACGGGCGCGGCGACGGCTCTGCCGGTGAGGTCCCGCAGGGTGCTCAGGAATGCGGCGCACACCTGGGCGAAGGGCCGGGAGACCGGGACGCCGAACGGTCGGATCTTCCCGCCGCGGCTCCCGTGGGGATCGGTCATGTCCAGCAGCCTAAGGACGGCTCCGGTGCGCTCGCACCGAGGGTCGCCCTGGCCTGCGCCGGAGCGGCCCCCGGCGGCGCGCGGCGGCACCGTCCGCCCCAGGGCACGCGCAGCCGCCCGGTCGGCCCGCCCGGGGTGCAGGCGCCGCCGCCCCGCGATGGCATGGGGGCATGACGAGCCCACGGCACTGGCTGATCCGGTACACCGACGAGCTGATGCGCCTCACCGGCGACCTCACCCAGGAGCAGGCGGCGGAGTTCGTCGGCCGCGTCTGGCGGGCCGGGCACGAGGCCGGGATCGCCGAGGCGGCGGAGGAGGCCCGGCGGGACGGCGAGTAGAGGCCCGCCCCCTGCGCCCCGGTCCTGGCCGGTCACGGCCATGCGAGAGAATGAGCTCATGAGCGACGACCAAACCCCACCCGCCTCGGCGATCGAACGCCGGCAGCGGCTCCTGGACATCATGAGGAAGGACGGCGGGACCTGGGACTGGCAGCGGGCCCGCGAGACCTACCTGCCCCGCCCCGACCCGCGCACCGTCCGCCGCGACCTCCAGTTGCTCTGCAAGGCCAAGCAGATCTGGCGCGTCGAGCACGGCGAGTACCAGGCCGTCGGCTAGCGACCGGCACCTGACCGGGCACCGGACCGGGCCCGGTCAGGGTTGCTCGCCCTCCGGCGGAGGGATCAGGCCGCTGGCGCGGGCCGCCGCCTCGGTACTCGGCTCGCCCGGGGCGTCGCGGTCGCCCCGGGCGGCGGCCGTGCTGAGAGCGAAGACCAGGACGACACTGGCGCCGAGGAGCAGGATGCCGGCGGCGGTCAGGATGCGGAGCCACGTCATGGGCGTGCCTCTCCGGTGTGGGTACGAATTGCCGCCCTAGGTATCGGCTCGTTCGGCCCCGAAGGCAAGTGGTGGAATGGGATTCGCTGCCGCCGACCTGCCGGCTGCTGCTGCCCGCCGACCCGAGGACGAGTGCCCCCTGACAGCCCGCCCGGCGGCACCTCGCCCGCCGACACCCCGCCCACTGCTCCTGCTCGACGTGGACGGGCCGCTGAACCCCTACCACGCGCAACCGCACGAGCGCCCGGCCGGCCATCTGCCGTACCGGATGACGCCGTCGTGGATCGTCCGGCCCCCGGGCACTCCCCCGGCGGACGTCGAGCCGGTCGAGGTCCGGCTCGACCCCGGCCACGGTGCGCGGCTGCTCGACCTCCCGTACGAGCTGGTGTGGGCCACCACCTGGCTGCACGAGGCCAACGAGTGGATCGCGCCACGCCTCGGCCTGCCCGAACTGCCGTACGTCCCATTCCCCGACGTACGAGCCGTACGACCGGACGGCACCTGCTTCAAGACCTGGGACATCGTCAGCTGGGCCGCCGGACGCCCGTTCGCCTGGGTGGACGACGACATCACCGAGGCCGACCACGCCTACGTGGCCGCCCGGCATCCCGGCCCGGCGCTGTTGCACCGGATCCACCCGGCGCACGGGCTCCGCGACGAGGACTTCGATCTGCTGGCCCGCTGGGCGGCCGATCCGACGACGGGAGAGTGGACCGCCACCGATGGGCGCGCTTGAGTTCGCCGTGGACGTCGTCACGTCCGGCTCGGTTCTTCTGGGAGCGGGAGTCCGGGAGCAGGGCGCCTTCCCGCCGGCTGAATGCGCCGTCAAGGCCGCGTCCTCCGTCGCCGGGCTGCACCGCGAGGGGATCACCGAGGAGCTCGCGGGCAGGATCCCCCGCCCGGAGGACCTCGTCCGGACGTGCCTCGACCTGATCCCGCTCACCTTCGAACAGGCCGCCGCGCCGTACCGGCTCGGCGACCTGGACCGGCCGGCCATCCGCCGCTCCCGTAAGGCCCGGAGCCCGACCACGGCCGCCGAATCGCTCCTCGGCCTGCTGGAGAACGGGCCGCAGGCCGCAGAGCTGCGCCGCTGGACAGCACCGCGGCCACACCTGGTGTGACGCGCGGTCGCAGGGGCCGAAGGGCGTCAACCCTTACCGGGACCGGGAGTTCGCCGGAGCCGGCTGTCGGCTGTCGGCTGTCGGCTGTCGGCCTGACCTTGGACGAGGTCACGGACGCCTGCGATTACGCCGCCCGGGTCGCCGCCCTGACCTGCTCCGTCGCCGGGCCGAACCCGCCGTGGGCCGAGCAGCTCGGGCCCACGGCTGCGGCCACGCCACCGACTGCGACGGAGCGGCCCTAGCAGTAGCCGTCCAACCGGGTACTGCCGGAGGGCGCGAGGCTGGGCACGCGGAGGGCGCCGTGCTCCTCGGCGGCGGCCCGTAGAAGGGCCAGGAGCGTGCAGCCCGGGTAGCCGGCGAAGTCGGCATATCCGGCGTATCCGGTGCGGTGGTAGCAGTTCCAGTAGCTGACCACTCGCCGTTCCGTGCGGGCGAAGAAGGCGGGGTTGTCCGCGATGAAACGCCCGTACCGGCTGCGGTCGGCGGATCCCGGCACACCGAGTCCGCCGAGTGCTCCGCCGATCGCCACCAGGATCTCCAGGACGTACTCACCGACCAGCTGGACCACGAACGGGACGACCCAGGGCTCCGGGGTGCCGATGACCTGCTCCAGGTGGCGCTGGCGGACCCTGCCGTCGTGGTGCCTGGTGTAGAGGCAGTGCAGAATCGTCCGCCGGCGCTCCGGGAGGGAGTCCACGGCTTCGACGGGCGGCTCCTCGCTGTAGAGACGCGAGGGGATGGTGACTTGTCGGCCCTGCACCTGGACGGAGAACGGCTCCGCGGGCTGCCATCGGGGCGGTGGCATGACGGCGAGGACCGCCAGGACGTCCTGCGCGAGCTCGGCCGGGAAGGCCGCGGTCAGCGGGTTCTCGTGGTGGAGGAGCTGCTGCACGTAGGTGAGCATAGGCGGGCGTGGACGGGTGCGGAACCGGCGCGGGACCGCCGGAGGCGGGGCCCGGGGCGTCGTATCGTGAGGGACCGATCCGGCCCCAGGAGGAGAGCAGCAGATGGCGGACCCACGGCCGCGCCGCACGGCGCGCCCGCGTGAGGAGGTGTTCGCCGTCGCGCGGGCCGCGATCGCGGAGCACGGGCTCGCCAAGCTGACGATGGCGGGCCTCGGCAAGCAGCTCCAGATGAGCGCCGGACACCTGCTCTACTACTTCGGGAGCAAGGACCAGCTGCTGCTGGAGACGCTCCGGTGGAGCGAGGAGCAGCTCGGCGGCCGGCGGCGGGCGGCGCTGGCCCGGGCCGAGGACGACGTGTGGCAACGGCTCTCGGCGTACATCCAGCTGTACCTGCCGGAGGGTCCCGGCGATCCGCGCTGGATCCTCTGGGTCGAGGTGTGGGGGCGCTCACCGGCCAGCGCGGAGATCCGGCAGGGCCAGCTGGAGATCGAGGCGCCGTGGCAGGCCGACCTGGTGGCGCTGATCGAGGAGGGCACGGCCGGCGGCGTCTTCGGCCCCGGGCCGGCGGGAGAGCGGGCCGTGCAGATCCGGGCCCTGCTGGACGGCTTCGCGGTGCCGCTCGCGATCGGGCTGCCCGGGGCGCGGCGGGAGGAGGCCCTGGCCCGGACGGCCTCGGGCACCGCGGCGCTGCTCGGCCGGCGCTGACCCCGGCCCGGCCGGCCGGTCAGCCCGTCCAGAGCGCCGCCGCGCTCCGGTCGTCGGCGTAGCCCTTGGCGCGGACCTGGACCTGACGGAGGAAGTCGACCGTGCCCGGCGGGTGCGGGTGGGCCCAGTGCGAGGCGAGGAAGTGGGCGACGGCGGGCTCGTCGGCGATCGGGCCGGCCAGGCCCGGGGTGCAGAGCAGCAGGATGTCGCCCGGCGTCGCCGGTACCAGGCGGAACCGGAACGGCCGGGGATCGGGCACCGGCCCGGCGGGGACGGGCGGCTGACCGTCCGGGTGGTGCAGCAGCCGGGCCGCGTAGGCGTCGATCCAGTGGCCTGAGCGCAGCAGGTACAGGCCGCCGGGGCCGATGCCGAAGGCCGCGCGGTAGGCGGCGTCGGGGTCGAGGGAGATCAGCAGGCAGTGCAGCGAGCCCGGGTGGGCCGGGTCGGGCTGGACGGTGTCCGGGTCGGCCGCCTCGACCGCCCCGGCCGCTTCGACCGGCACGGCGTCAGGTGGAGCTGCCGCGGCGCGCAGCGGGGCGAAGGCGCGGGTGGCGAGGCGCTGCAGGCCGTAGCGGAGGCGGTCGCGGGCGCCGTCGCGGAGGTCGGCGGCGAGTTCGGCGCGACTGCGGCCGATGGCGGCGGCGAGCTGACGGCAGGCTTCCGCCGTTGCTGCGGCGGCCTCCTGTCCGGCGGGGGCCGGGACGGCGTCGGTGCGGCCGAAGCTGCCGAGCGCGGCGAGCAGCAGTCCGTCGGGGCCGTCCCCGAAGCGGGTCACCAGCAGGCTGTCGCGGCGGGGTTCGCCCCGGTAGCGGGCGGAGTCGCCGCGGACGGAGACCGCCCGCAGCGTGGACGCCCCGTACTGGGCCCCGTCCAGCGCGGTGTCCGGGACGATCGCGCCGAGCGTCTCCGGGTCGGCGGCCGGTACGGCGGTCGGCTCGGGACCGTAGGTGGGCGGGCGCTCGCCGACGTGCGGTACGGGTGTCGCGGGTTCGGCCCGCGCGGGCCGGACGTTCGGACGCGGACCGGTGGCCGGGGCGGAGGCCACGGCTCGGGGGGCCGGGGCCGGCTCGGGGGCGGGTGCAGGGGCGGACTCGGGAGCCGAGGCGGACTCGGGAGCCGAGGCGGGACCGGGTTCGCGCAGATCAGCGGCATCGGCATCGGCTGCAGCATCATCGGCGGCGTAGGCGGCCCAGGACGGCGCGGGGAAGCGGTGCGTCTCGTCGACGTCGACCGGTGCCTCGGCCGCCATCACCGCATCCGGCCCGGGCTCCGTCGGAGCAGCCGACACGGGGGCCGGCTCGGGGACGGGCTCGGGCTCAGGAGCGGGCTCGGGCTCAGGAGCGGGCTCGGCCTCAAGATCGGCCTCGGGCTCAGGAGCGGGCTCAGGAGCGGGCTCGGGGACGGGGACGGAGACGGGCTTCGTGGGGGTCGCCGCCACCCGCTGCGCCCCGATCACGCCTGCGGCGGTGTCGAACCAGTCGTCGATGCTGTCGCGCCCGGTTTCCCCGGCCACCCCGTCGGGCTCCGCCGACAGCTCCGGCAGGGCCTCCGGCCCGGGCCCGGGCCCGGGCTCCGCCGTGCGCTGCGCCCCGATCATGCCGGCGGCGGTCTCGAACCAGTCGTCCACGCTGCCGTCGCCGGCCGCGGCGCCCGGGGTGTCCGGGAGGGTGCCTGCGGGCCCCTCGTACACCGCGTCCCACCAGCCGTCCTCCGGCAGGTGCTGCGCGGGGGCGCCCGGGTTGGTCATCTGGCAGCTCCTGGTCCTTGTGTGGCGTGGTTGCCGTGCCCCGGCCGGCGCGAGGGCTCTGCCGAGCGGGTCGCGTCGCTGGCGGCGCGTCCCGGACTCGTCGTCATTCTCCCCATGCACAAGGACGGTGTCCGGGTTTCGGGGACAACTCGGCACTGATCGGGGTACGCCGGGCCGCGTCGCTCGGCCGGGCCGGGCCGGAGCGCGCGCCCGGGGGCGCCGGCGCTGCCGGAAGTACCCGGGGCGGGGGCTACTCCCGGGCTGGTCGGACGGTGTGGGGCGGAAACTGGGAACCCCAGAGGGGCATCGCTTCACTCGTTCGGCTGATTAATATGTGCGCATGACCGCGTCGGCGCCCAGAGCTCCCCGGCCGGGGAGGGCCGCAGTCGCGGGCCGCCCGGTGGGTGCGTTGTGGACCCTGCTGCTGGTCGGACTGCTGACCGTGCTTCCGTGCGCGGGCAGTGCGCAGGCGGCGGCCACCGAGACCGGTCCGCTGCTGGCTCCCCGGACCAACCCGCTCGGACCGTCGGTCGCCCAGGCCGCCGACACCGACCCGGTGACGCTCCTCCTCGCCCGGCGGGCGGGCGACAGCGGACCGCAGCACGCCGCCGCCGCGGCTCCGTCGTGGAACGGCGGTGAGCGGCCGGACCGCACCCTGTGCTCGGCCACCGACGGCTCGCCCCGGCACGACAACGGGTGCTCCGGTCACCGGTACTGCGCGCAGGAGTCCCAGCTGCCGAACGCCCCGCCGCAGCCGGTGCCCGCCGCGCTGCCGCAGCTGGTCGCCGTCGGCGAGGTGCCGCACAGCGCTCCCCTGCCCGCTCCGGCCGGGCAGCACCTGACGCCCGACCTGCACGAACTGCAGATCCAGCGGTCCTGAGCGGAACCCACCGCCGGCACCCCCACCCGCGGTCGCGGGCGGACGGCGCCGACGGCTCCGCGTCTTCCTCCACCACTCACGCCGCCGTGCCCAGAGCGCACGACGGGGACAAGGACATCTCCCATGGGTTCCGCCTCGAAGCAGTCGAGCAACTCCAACAAGCCGTCCGGCAAGCAGGCCGGCCTCGACCGCCGTGCCCGGATCGCCGAGCTGCGCGCCGAGGAGCAGCGCCGGGAGCGCCGCAACAAGGTGATCGCGATAGTCGTCGGCAGCGCGCTGGTGGTCGGTGCGATCGCGACCGGCAGCTGGATCGTGATCGACGCCAACCAGAAGAAGGACGCCGAGCGGGCTGCCGCGGAGGCCGCCGCCAACAAGACCATCGACGGCGTGAAGACGTTCGACAACCTGGGCCGCAACCACGTCCAGACGCCGGTGACCTACCCGCAGCAGCCGCCGGTCGGCGGCGACCACAACCCGGTCTGGCTGGACTGCATGGGCCACGTCTACGACCAGCCCGTGGTGAACGAGAACGCCGTCCACTCGATGGAGCACGGCGCGGTCTGGGTCACCTACAACGCCAAGGCCACGCCGGACGACATCAAGACGCTGTCCGCCAAGGTGACGACGACGCCGTACTCGCTGATGAGCCCCTACACGGACGAGACGGGCCCGATCACCCTCAGCGCGTGGGGCAACCAGCTGACCGTGGACAGCGCGACGGACCCGCGGGTGGACGAGTTCTTCGCCAAGTTCGTCCAGGGCAAGCAGACCCCGGAGCCCGGCGCGTCCTGCACGGGCCCGCAGTGACCGGCGACCGCGGCGTGACGGCCACGCCCGCCGACGAGGACTTCGACGTGTCCGGGGACGGACCGGCCGCGCGGCGCCGCAAGCTGTGGTGGCCGGCCGCGCTGGCCGCGACGGTGGCGCTCTGCCTCGGCGTGCCCGCGCTGGTGGCGGGCGGCAGCAGCGCCTCCGGCACGGACACGGTCGCCGCGGCGCCGGTGGACGGGTCGCCCGAGGCGGGGTTCGCCCGGGACATGTCGATCCACCACCAGCAGGCCGTCGACCTGTCGTTCATCGTCCGTGACCGGACCACGGACACCGCGGTGCGCAACCTGGCGTTCGACATCATCAACACCCAGGCCAACCAGCGCGGCATGATGATGGGCTGGCTCGACCTGTGGGGGCTGACGCCGTCCTCGGCGGCCAAGCCGATGGCGTGGATGCAGATGGGCCACTCGTACGAGCCGCACGACGGCTCGCTGATGCCCGGCATGGCCACCAACACCCAGTTGGACCGGCTGCGCGGGCTGAGCGGCCGGGAGGCCGAGGTCTTCTACCTGCAACTGATGCTGGACCACCACAAGGGCGGGGTCGAGATGGCGCAGGGCTATGTCGACCTGGCGAAGAACGAGTCCGAGAAGCGGCTCGCGCTGTCGATGGTGATCGGGCAGACCTCCGAGATCAAGCTGATCACGGAGATGCTCGCGGAGCGCGGGGCGCAGCCCGCCTCCTGACGCACCCGGGCAAGGGGCGGGGGTGCGGCGGACGGCCCGACGGGCTACGTC
>NZ_JBHUWW010000118.1:0-29944 GCF_042669755.1 Kitasatospora sp. NPDC057223
GGCCCGCACACCGCTGCGGCCCGGCCCGGGATCCGCCTGTTCGATCCTCCTGAACGGCTCCTGCTCACCGCTACGCGACCGTCGACAGACAGGAAGAGTGCTCACCCCATGGCCCCCCTGCGCATCCCCTTGGGCCGACGGCCCAAGATATCGCCCACGCTCCACGGGATCCTCAACCTTCTGCGCCTGCTCCCCCAGGTCAACCGGACCAAGGCCGTACTGGGGGCGATCGGGGTGCTGGTGGCCTCGGTGCTCCCGGTGGCGGTCGCCGTGGTGACCGGCGCGCTCATCGGCTCGATCGGGCCGACCCTCGACGCGGGCCTGTCCTCGCCCGCCGGGCGGCACACCTTCGTGCTGCTGGCGCTGGCCGGAGGACTGGTGATGGTGCAGCAGACCCTCGCTCCCGTCCTGACCACCCTCGGCGAGACCCTCGGACGCGAGGTGGACCGCGAGCTGCAGCAGCGGGTCATGGCCGCCGTGGGCCGGCCGGAGGGCACGGCCCACCTGACCGACCCCCGGGTGCTCGACGCGCTGCGGGTGGTGCGCGGCCTCGGGATGACCGAGACCGACCGGCCGAGCCAGGCGGTCGGAGCCCTCGCGGTGGTGCTGCCGGCCTGGCTGCGCGCCGTGGCCGCGGCGGCCACGCTGGTGGCCTTCCACTGGTGGGTGGGGCTGCTCTGGCTGCTGGCCTGGCCGCTGGTCGTGCACTTCATGCAGCGCGAGTACTTCCGGGTCGGCCGGGTGGGCTTCGCCGGCAGCGGCTCGCTGCGGCAGGCCGAGTACCTGCGGGACGTCGTGCTCACCCGCCCCGCCGCCAAGGAGGTCCGTCTCTGGGGCCTGCTGGACTGGCTGGTCGAGCGGTTCGAACAGGCCTGGCGCGAGGCGACCGAGCCGGTGTGGCGCGAGCGCAAACCGCGGGTCAGGGTCGTGGTCGGGGCCACCGGTACGGTCACCGTGGTCAACCTGGTGAGCTATGCCGCGCTGGCCTGGGCGGCCGTGCACCAGGACATCGGCCTCGGCGCGGTCGCCGTCTACGCGCAGGCGCTGGCCCTGGCCAACAACTACACGGCGTTCGACGACAACAACGCCTACCTCTCCTTCGCGGGCGCCGCCGTTCCCCAGGTGCTGAGCCTGGACGCGAGCCTCTCGGAGGACTCCGGCACCCCCGCCGTACGGATCGCGGAGCTGCCCGCCCGCTTCCCGGCCGGACAGATCAGCTTCACCGGCGTCCGGTTCCGCTACCCCGGGACGGACCGGGAGGCGCTCCGCGGCGTGGACCTCGACATCGCCGCGGGCCACTCGCTCGCCATCGTGGGGGACAACGGCGCCGGCAAGAGCTCGCTGGTGAAACTGCTGTGCGGTCTGCACACCCCCTCCGCCGGCCTGATCCGGGTCGACGGGCACGATCTGGCCGACCTCGACCAGACGGTCTGGCGCGGCCGGATCGGCGTGCTGTTCCAGGACTTCGCGCGCTACCACCTCACCGTGGCCGAGAACATCGGCATGGGCGCGCCGCGCCACGCGGACGACCGCGACCGGCTGCGCGAGGCCGCGCACCGGGCGGGCGCACTGCCACTGATCGAGGAGCTCCCGAACGGCTGGGACACCGTGCTCTCGCCGGAGTACACCAACGGCACCGACCTCTCGGGCGGGCAGTGGCAGCGGATCGCGCTGGCCCGGGCCCTGTTCGCGGTGGACGCCGGCGCACGCGTGCTGATCCTGGACGAGCCGACCGCGGCGCTGGACGTCCGGGCCGAGGCGGAGATCTACGAACGCTTCCTGGAGCTGACCGCCGGGCTGACCACGATCCTGATCTCGCACCGCTTCTCCACCGTCCGCCGCGCGGAGCGCATCGTGGTGCTCGAACGCGGCGTCGTCGTCGAGGACGGCGGGCACGACGAACTGCTGGCCCGTCGCGGGCGCTACGCGACGATGTTCGACCTCCAGGCGGCCCGCTTCGTCGAGGCCGCCGCGGGCGCGGAAGCAGACCACGGAATCCAGGCGACGGCGGAGGCCGGACATGCGTAAGTCCTACCAGGCGTTCCGGGAACTGATGCGCATCGGCTTCGGGGCAGCGCCCTGGCACGCCACGATGCAGTTCCTCACCGGCATCGTCTTCGAGATCTCGGTGCCGATCGGCGGCCTCGGTGCCGCGATCATCGTGGACGCGGCGGTCTCCGGCGACCTGCACCGCGGCCTCGGTGCCGCCGCGCTGCTCGGAGTCACCGTCGGCGCCGCCCTGACCTCGGTCTTCTACTACGTGCACTGCCTCTTCACCGTCCAGGAGCGGGCCGCGGCCGTCGCCAGCAAGCGGCTGATGCGGCTGATCGGCGGCGCCGAGGGCCTGACCCACTACGAGTACCCCGAGTACCTGGACCAGGTGCAGCGGATCAGGGAGCAGCAGGGCCAGCTGTCGGGCATGGTGAACGCGACGGCCGGCGTGCTGCGGGTGGGGGCGACCCTGATCGTCACCGCCGTCCTGCTGGCCCGGGTCGACCCGCTGCTGCTCTGCCTGCCGGTGCTCGCCCTGGTGTCCTTCTGGCTCGGCAAGATCAGCCGCGACCTGACGGTACGGGCCCAGGAGGAGACCAGCGAGCAGGAGCGCCTGCGCGCCCACCTGTTCGAGCTGGGCACCTCCACGGCCGCGTCGGGCGAGCTGCGCGTCTTCGGCCTGACCGGCCTGCTGGGCGAGCGCCACCGGAAGGTCTCCGGGTCCGTGATCGGGCGGCGCAACCGGGCGAGCTGGCAGGGCGCGCTCCTGCAGGGGCTCGACGCGCTGGCCACCGCCATCGGGTACATCGCCGCGATCACCCTGGTCATGATGCTCGCCGTGCGCGGCTCCGCCACCGCCGGCGACGTCGTCCTCGTCCTGGGCCTGGCCGCCCAGCTCAGCTCGACCGTCGGCACGGCGGTGCGCTACGGCACCTACTTCCTGGTGGTGCTGCGGGTGGGCGGGCGCCTGGTCTGGCTGCAGGAGTACGTGGCCGGCGAGCGCCGCTCCACCGCCGCGCCCGCCGCGCTGCCCGACACCCTGAGCAGCGGCATCGAACTCCAGGACGTCCGGTTCGCCTATCCGGGCTCGAAGGACGGCCGGGGCGTGCTCGACGGGGTCAGCCTGCACCTGCCGCCGGGTGCGGTCGTCGCCCTGGTGGGGGACAACGGCGCGGGCAAGACGACGTTGATCAAGCTGCTCTGCGGCTTCTACCGGCCCGACTCCGGCCGGATCCTGGTGGACGGTGCGGACCTCGCCGGGTACGACACCGCCGAGTGGCGGTCGAAGTGTTCGGCCGCGTTCCAGGACTACGCGAAGCTGGAGCTCCCCGTCCTGGAGACGGTGGGCGTCGGCGACCTGCCGCACCTGCGGGACCGGGCCGCGGTCGGTGCGGCGCTGGAGCGGGCCGACGCCTCGGGCGTCGTCGAGAGCCTGCCGCAGGGCCTGGACACCCGGCTCGGGACCCGCTGGGAGGACGGCGCGGAGCTGTCCGGCGGGCAGTGGCAGCGCCTCGCGCTGGCGCGCGGGCTGATGCGCACCGAACCGCTGATCGCCGTGTTCGACGAGCCGACCGCCGCGCTGGACGCGCACACCGAGAACGCGCTGTTCGAACGGTTCGCCGCCGCCGCGCGCGCCGGCAGGAGCCGGAGCACCGTCACCCTGCTGGTCTCCCACCGCTTCTCGACCGTGGGGATGGCCGACCTGATCATCGTGCTCGACGACGGGAAGATCAAGGAACAGGGCAGTCACCGGGAGCTGATGTCCCGTGGCGGGCTCTACGCCGAGCTGTTCGAACTTCAATCCCGGGGGTACCGATGACGCTCGACTACACCGACGAACGCACCCTCCTGGGCGGGCACCTGCCGGTCTGGAACTCCCGCCTGATCGCGGCGCTGAGAATCCAGCGCGGCTGGACCCAGGAGGAGCTCGCCGAGTACTCCGGGCTGAGCGTACGCACCATCAGGAACCTGGAGCTCGGCCGGGTCCAGAACCCGCGCCGCTCCTCGGTGGACCTGCTGGTGACCGCGCTCGGGGTGGCCGACGAGCAGCGGCAGAGCGCCGAGAACCTGGACCGGGCGCGGTGGCGGGGGCTGCCGGCGGCGAACTCCGCCCTCGTCGGCAGCCCCGCCGAGCACCAGCAGCTGGCGAACACCGTCCGGACCAACCGGCTGACGACGTTCCTCGGCCCGGGCGGGGTCGGCAAGACCCGGATGGCGCTGAGCGTCGCCGCCCAGATCAGCCACTTCTTCCGGGACGGCGTGGAACTCGTGGAGCTCGGCGACCTCCGGGCCGAGCACGACTCACGGGACGAACAGGCCATGGCGGTCCTGCACCGGGTGCGCCGGCAGCTGGGCCGGGGGCGCCCGGGCGCCCAGAGCGGCGCCGCCGTGGCCGAGATCGAGGCCGAGACCAACATGCTGCTCGTGCTCGACAACGCGGAGCACATCCCGGCGGGCGTGATGGCGGCCACCCGGGAGCTGCAGGCCAACTTCGCCGGCGTGCACATCCTCATCACGGCGCGCCGCCGGCTCACCGAGCGGCTCGGCGCGAACCGGGAGATCCAGCCGCTGCCCCTGGAGCAGGCGCCCGGCGAACCGCTGTCCGGTGCGCCGGCCGTGGAGCTGTTCCTGCAGCACGTCGGCACCGAGTCGCGGGCGGCCGCGGAGCTGGAGAAGGATCTCCCGCTGATCGCCGAGCTGTGCCGGCGCCTCGGCGGTGTGCCGCGTTACATCGAGTTCGCCGCGGAGTGCCTGCGCGCCATCCCGATCCGGCTGATGCTCTCCTACGGGCCCACGCCGGAGATGCTCTGGTCCAACGACCACGCCCTGCTCCGCCACCAGCGGTCGGTGACCGACAGCATCCTGTGGAGCATCGGCCTGCTGGGCGAGGAGCACCGGCTGCTGCTGGAGCGGATCGCCGCGCTGCCCACCCGCCGGTTCGTGCTCGACGAGATCACCGCCGAGTACGACCGGCTGGGGCGGGGCACCTCGCCCAATCCGCTCACGCTCGTCTCGGACCTGCTCGACACCTCGCTGCTGCTGCCCGATCCGGCGCACCACTACCACTACCGGGCGGCCCCGTTCGTGGCCGAGGTGGTGCAGCGCCTGGCCGCCGCCCGCCCGACGGCGGGGCCCGGTGGTCCAGCGGGCATCCGCTGAACCACCGGGCCCGGTCGGCCGCGGGCCGGCCGGCTCAGCCGAGCTCCGGCCAGTTCGCGAGGTCCTCGCCGTGCGCGTGGATCAGGGCCGAGACGGTCCGCTCCAGGCCGAAGGCCATGCAGGAGCTGTGCGCGGGACCCGTACCCGCGAAGTCGATGGCGAAGCGCTCGCCGAGGTGCTCCTTGTGGCAGTTGGCCGAGGCGATCGCCGTACCCGGATCGTCGGCGTGGACCGGGGCGTGGAACTCGTACTTGAGTTGCTGCTGGATCTGGCTGGAGCGCATGAACCGGTCGCCGGGGCCGAAGAACGGGTCGCTCGCCTCCTGGACGGAGACCGCCACCCCGAGCCGCGCGAACAGCGCCTCGCAGCGGGCGATCCAGTCCTCCCGCCACTGCCAGGCCTCGTCCTGCCCGGCCACCACGACGAACTCCCGCATCCGGAAGGACCGGAAGCGGCCGTACTCGCTGGTCGCCTCGTGGCGGTAGCAGTGGCCGACCGCGTCGAAGAACCGCGCCTCCTCGATGGTGCTGTCGGCGATCTGCGGATAGACGCTGTAGCAGACGGCCGGGGCCAGCACGACGTCCGTCTCGGCCCGCGCGTCATCGGTGTCCGGCTTCGCGTCGGCCCGCAGGGCGTGCACCGTGCCGAGCAGCTGCGGGAAGTTCTCGGCGTACTCGGCGCGGACGATGTTCGCGCTCGGGACGACCGGCGGGTACCAGCTCGGCCCCGGCGAGGCCGACGGGTCGGCCTCGGTCAGCAGCGCCTGGAGCCTGGTCAGGACCGACTCGAACTTCGGGGTGAAGCTGAGCAGTCCGGGCACCCCGGTGGGCAGCACCCAGCCGGTCGCGGTCAGTCGCTCCAGCCGGCTCGGCGTGAGGCCGTCCGGGCCCGTGGCGTCGAGCGGGCCGAGTGCGCCGAGCCTGTGCCCGGCCGTCGTGGTTGCCATCGTGAGAGTCACGCTCCTTAGGGGGAAAGCGGGGGGACGAACGAAAGCGGGGTACGAACGAAAGCGGGGGGACGTGCGAAGGGCGTACGACGCGGCGCCTACCAGCCGGCCTTCTCGGCGATCAGCTCGTAGGTGCTGTCCAGGCCGGACATCAGCCGGGGGATGTCGTCCACGTGCAGGGCGACCTGGAAGAGCTTCTCCAGCTCGACGGTGTACTCGACGGCGAGCAGGGAGTCGGAGTCCAGGTCGGTCTCGAAGGACCCGGCCGCCTCGACGGCCTCGGGCTCGGCACGGAACACCATGGCCGCGACGTCGCGGATCTGGGCGATGCGGCCGGCGCGCTCGGTGTTGTCGGTGCCGGTGTCGGTGCTGGCGCTGGTGCTGGTGCCTTCCATCGTTCCACTCTCACTTCCGGGGATCGGCGACTGCTGGTCTTCGGGTCGGTTGCGCGGCTCGTCGAGCAGGGGGGCGGGGAGGCTCCCGCCGACGGCCGAGCGCAGCAGCCGCAGGTATTCCTGGGCCAGTTGCCGGGCCCTGCGCTCGGTGAACAGGGAGGTGTTGTACTTGAGCTTCGCCTGCACGCTGGAGGCGCGCCGGGTCACCTGGAGGGTCAGTTCGAACTGGCCCTGCTGCTGCGGCAGGTAGTACTCCGCGGCGCGCAGCCCGGCGTGCTCCACCTCGCGGCCCGGTTCGAGGGCCGCGGCGATGGGGTCGTCCGCGTCCGGCTCGTTGAGTACGAACAGGGCGGCGAAGAGCGGGGGCCGGGCGGGGTCGCGCGGCAGCTCGGCGAGCCGCGGCAGCAGCGCGAAGGGGTACTCGCGGTGCATCAGGCCCCGCCACAGTCCGGTCGTGGTCGCCCGCAGGACCTCGTCGAACGAGTCCTCCGGTCCGATCCGCACCCGCAGCGGCAGGGTGTTGACGAAGTACCCGATGGCCTCGCGCAGTTCCTCGCCCCGGCGCTGGGTCACGGGATAGCCGACGACGAAGTCCCGCCGGCCGCCGGAGCGGTGGAGCAGGATCTCGAAGACCGAGATGAGGAAGGCGAAGGTGGTCACGTTCCGTTCGGCGACCGCCCCGGCCAGGCCCGCCATCAGATCCGGCGGCAGGGCCAGGTCGATCTCGGCGCCCTCGGAGCGGTAGACGGCCGGCCTCGGCCGGTCGGCGGGCAGCGTGACGTGCTCGGTCAGGCCGGCGAGTTCGCGCTGCCAGTAATGCCGGGAGCGGTCCGCCCGCGGCGACGCCAGGTACTCGCCCTGCCGGCGCGCGAACTCCTCGAACGCCGCGCCGGTGTCCGGGGCGGTGTGCCCGGTGCCCGCCGCGACCGCCGCGTACTGCGACAGGATCTCCCGGCAGATCAGCAGCTGGGAGACGTTGTCCGCGACCATGTGGTGCGCCGCGGTCACCAGGACGTCCGGGCCCTTGCTGCGCTTCAGCAGCGCGGCCCTGACCGGGCGTTCACGGTCCAGCCGGAACGGACGCAGCGTCAGGTCGGTGGCGAACCGCAGGAGTTCGTCCCCGTCGAGATCCGTCTCGTGCACGTCGAGGAAGCCGGAGGTGTCCACCGACTCCCCCCGGCGGCGGCGGATCCGGCCGGCGCTGTCGCAGCCGAACACGGAGCCGAGCAGGCCGTGGCCGAGGACGGTGGCCCGGACGGCCGACTCCAGCACCGCGGCGTCCACCGGGAAGTGCAGGCTCATCGCCGCGGTGACGTTGTAGGCGGCGCTGTCCGGTTCGAGGTTCTGGATCAGCCAGAGGGCTTCCTGGCCGACGGTCAGTGCGCCGCCGGCCGGGCGCGTGGAATTCCTCCGAATCACCGGATTCGCCGCAGGATTCATGCTCTGTCCGTCTCCCGTCCGGTTGGCGTACCTCTTTCGCGCCTCCAGTACGACACGGTCGCGCGGGGTGCGACAAGGAATCGGAACGGCAACTTTCCTGCCTGTCGGAAGCTGCCGGGCACTTGCCTGTCCCCCCGCCGGAGGCCGCTCCTACGCTGTGATCGTGATGCCCGCCGAGGCGATGAATAGGCGACAGGTGAATTTTCGGATCCGCCTTGGTTTGTCTGATTGGGGGTTGACGAGCATTGATATATGAAAACGCGTACGAGATGATCCAGGACGATGTCTTCCTGCATCTCGACGGCGCAGCAGCGAATATCGACCTCCATCTGAAGATCGAGGGTCTCAATCCAGCGGGCTCGATCAAGCTGAAGACCGCGCTCAGCATGGTGGAGGACGCCGAGCGCCGGGGCGTCGTGCGCCCCGGGTGCAGCCTCATCGAGTCCTCCTCCGGCAGTCTCGGGATCGCCCTGGCGATGATCTCCGCCGCCAAGGGGTACCGGTTCCTGTGCGTCACCGATCCCAACACCCCGACGCTGAGCGTGGACATCATCAGGGCGCTGGGGTCCGAGGTGGTCGAGGTGAACCGGCCGGACGCCGGCGGCTACCTGGGCGGCAGGATCGCCTACATCCACGAGCGGCTGGCCGACGACCCGGACCTCGTCTGGCTCAACCAGTACGCCAACCCGGCGAACTGGGCCGTGCACGAGCGGCGCACGGCGGCCGCGATCACGGCCGCGATCCCGGACATCGACTACCTGTTCGTCGGCACCGGCACCTCCGGCACGCTGATGGGCTGCATCCAGCACTTCCGGCAGCACTCGCCGGGCACCCGGATCATCGCGGTGGACGCGGTCGGCTCGGTCAACTTCGACGCCGTCCCGGCACCCCGGTTCATCCCCGGGATCGGGGCGAGCCGGCGGCCGGAGATCTTCCGCCCGGAGCTGGTGGCCGACGTGGTGCTGGTCTCCGAGGCCGAGACCGTGCGGACCTGCCGCTGGCTGGCCCGGCGGTACGGGCTGTTCGCCGGCGGGTCGACCGGCTCGGTGATCCGGGCCGTCCTGCAGCGGGCACCCGAACTGCCCGAGGGATCAAAGGTGGTGGCCGTCTCACCGGACCTCGGTGAGCGCTACGCGCGCACCATCTACGACGACGCCTGGGTGGCCGAGAAGTTCGGCAAGGACTGCCTCGACCCCGCCGGCGACCAACTGTCCGCGCTGACGACGGTGAGGACCTGACCCATGGTCCCCCCCGAGGCCGAACGACGGGCGCCAGGCGGCCCCAGGGACGGAGGAACGCGTGCTCTACCTGCGTGAAGTGGTGCCGTTCGTCCCCCAGCACAGCAGGGCGATCGCGGACCTGCGCGAGTTGCTGGACGTCTCCGAGGCCGAGATCAGGCTGCTGACCCGGTTCATGGGGCTCGAACGGATCGTCACCGCCGACGGGCTCTCCACACTCGACATGCTGCTGTCCATCGGGCAGGAGCTGCTGGCGCAGGCCGACCGCTCCACGGTGCGCCACCTGATCCACGCCCACACCGTGCAGCACCTCGCCCCGCCGGGCCTGCGCTGGATGGACGTGCTGCGCGAGAAGCTGGGCCTCGGCGAGGCCGGCGCCTTCTCGATGTCCCACCAGGGCTGCGTGATCGGCCTGTCCGCCCTGCGGACGGCCGAGGGCCTGCTCGCGGCGGAGCCCGCCGGGAGCACCGCGCTGGTCCTGATCGGCGAGAAGGCCCTGTCCTCGGTGATGCAGCACATCCCGGGCACCTCGGTCCTCGGGGACGCCACCGCCGGCGTCCTGGTCGCGCTCGACGGGCCGGGGGACGCGGTGCTCAGCACCGTGCACCGGACCCTCGGCGAGTTCCACGAGGCCCGCCACATGTCCGAGGACCTGCAACAGCGCTACCGCCAGACGTACACCCCGACGCTGGTCTCGGTGATGGAGGAGGCGGTGCGCGAGGCGGGCCTCGGACTCGACGGGATCGACCTCGTCCTGCCGCACAACGTCAACCGGTACTCCTGGACGACCGCGGCACGGATCCTCGGCCTGCCGGTCGAGCGGGTCTACCTGGAGAACGTCCCGAAGACCGGCCACTGCTTCTGCGCGGACCCCTTCATGAACCTCTGGACGGCCCGCGCCGAGAACGCGCTGCCGCCGGGAGGAACGGTGCTGATGGTCTCCGCCGGCCAGGGCGGGACCTTCGCCGCCGCGGTCGTCCGGACCACGGCCAGAGAGGAGTGACATGTTTGCTGCACAAGGCTCCACGCCGGCCCGCGGGTTCGGCGAGCGGCTCAAGGCCGCCCTCGTCGGGGATCCGACCGCCCGCTTCGTCTACCTGAACAACTTCGAGGTGGAACGCCTCTGGGGACAGGGCGAGCCGAAACTGCCCGGCACCGGCTTCTCCTTCTCCTCGGCCACGGTGAACCGGATCGAGGAGGTCGGCGTCCTGCTCGCCGACCCGCAGGACGCGGTGGTGCTCAAGGCGGCCGTCGACCCCGGGTACGCCGCGTACCTGACGGCGCTGGGCCTGGCCGAGGGCACCCACCTGACCGTGGACCACAACCACCCCGAGCGCTCGGTCACCCAGGACGCGCTGGACTCGCCCGGGCTGCTCGCCGGCCTGCGCGCGCTCGCCGACGGCCGCACCTACCTGATGCCGCTCGGCGTCTCGGCGGACGAGGAGCGCCTGGCCGAGGCGGCCGGCCTGCCGCTCGCCGGGCCGAGCGCCGCCGTCTGCAAGCACGTCAACGGCAAGATCTTCAGCCGCGAACTGGTCGACGCCTTCGGGCTCACCGCGATCCCGGGAGCGGTCTGCCGGACGCTGGACGAGCTTGAGGAGGCCCTCACCGTCCAACTGGCGCAGCCGGGCTCCCGGGTGGTGGTCAAGGAGTCGCTCGGCGTCTCCGGGCGCGGCATGGTGGTGCTCGACGACCCCAAGCGGGGCGAGCAGCTGCTGCGGATGCTCACCCGGCGGGCGACGGCCGACCGGCGGGTCAGCGTCGTCGTGGAGCGCTGGATCGAGAAGCAGGCCGACCTGAACTACCAGTTCATCGTCGGCCGCAGCGGCAAGGTCGAGTTCGAGACCGTGAAGACCGCGCTGACCGAGAACGGCGTGCACCGCGGGCACCTGTTCCCGGCGCCGCTGCGGCCCGACCAGGTCGGCGAGCTGCGGGCGGCCGCCGAGGTGATCGGCAAGGAGCTGGCCGCGGCCGGGTACTTCGGGCTGGTCGGCGTCGACGCGATCCTCGGCGCGGACGGCACGCTCTACCCCTGCCTGGAGATCAACGCCCGGTTCAACATGGCGACCTACCAGAACCGGATCGCCGAACACCTGATCCGGGACGGCCAGTACGCGCTCGCCACGACCTTCGACCTCCGGCCGGGCCGCGCCCACGGCTTCGACGAGCTGCGCGCCGCGCTCGGCGACCTGCTCCTCGACCGGCCCGAGCCCGCCGGCCCGGGGCCGCGCGGCGTGCTGGTCAACAACTTCGCGACCCTGAACGCGTCGTTCCTCACGGACGGAAAACCGTACGGCCGCCTCTACGCGATCTGTGTCGGCGACGACGAGCAGGACGTCCGGCGGATCCGGGAGCAGGCGGAGACCCTACTGAAGGACATGGTGGCCAAGCCGTGAGTGAAGAGACCGACTGGAGCGGCATCGCCGCCCGCTACGGAACCCCGACGTACGTGTACGACGGCGACTGGCTCGCCGCGAACCTCGAAGCCCTGCGGGCGGTGCTGCACCCCTCGCTGGAGGTCTTCTTCTCGCTCAAGTCGAACCCCAACCGGGGCGTCTACGACGTCCTGCACGCCGCCGGCGCCCGCGCCGAGGTCTCCTCCCTCGCCGAGCTGCGGCTCGTGCTGGAGGCGGGGACGGATCCGTCCGACATCGTCTTCCTGGGCCCCGGCAAGAGCGAGCAGGAGATCACCGCCTGCGTGGAGGCGGGCATCTACGCGATCGTCTGCGAGTCCTTCGCGGAGCTCGAACTGATCGACCGGACGGCGGGCGGGCACGGTGTGCGCCAGCGGGTCCTGCTGCGGGTCAACCCGGCGTTCTCGATCGCCGGTTCGCGGCTGACCATGGGTGGCAAGCCGCGCCAGTTCGGCATCGACGAGGCCGAGATCCTCGCGGCCGGCCCGGCCCTGGCCGCCTTCCGGCACGCCGACGTGGCCGGCGTCCAGGTCTACCTGGGCACCCGCATCCTCGACACCGAGGTGGTCGTCAAGAACACCGCGTACATCCTGGAGATCGCCGAACGGATCGCCGGGGCCACCGGGATCCGGCTGGACGCGGTGGACATCGGCGGCGGCCTCGGGGTGGCCTACTTCGAGGGCGAGAGCGACCTCGACCCGACCGCGCTGGCGAAGGACCTCAACCCGCTGCTGGAGCGGTTCGCCGAGGCGCACCCGGACACCCGGCTCATCATGGAGTCCGGCCGGTACCTCACGGCGCTCGGCGGCACCTACCTGATGCGGGTGCGCTACACCAAGCAGTCCATGGGCGAGAACTTCGCGGTGGCGGACGGCGGGACCCACCACCACATGGCCGCGGTGGGCATCGGCTCCTTCGTCAAGCGCAACTTCCCGATCGGGCTGCTCTCCCGCCCGGACGATCCGGCCGGCGGCGCGCCCCACGGGGAAGCCGGCCCGTGGAACATCGCCGGCCCGCTGTGCACGCCGAACGACACCATCGCCAAGGCCGTCAGCCTGCCCGCACTGCGGCCGGGCGACCTCATCGGCGTGCTGAGGTCCGGCGCCTACGGGCCCTCCGCCTCGCCGGTCTACTTCCTCAGCCACGGCTACCCGGCCGAGGTCGTGCTGCGGGGCGGCCGCTCGTACCTGGTACGCGCCCGGGACTCGGTCGAGGACGTCCTCGGCAAGCAGGCGACCCACCCCGACCTGCGCCGTCCCGGCAGCCTCGACTGACCCACCGAACCGACACCACGAAGGAGCTGGCACGATGACGAACACCGACGGCGTCAACACCACCGACGCGCTGCGGCAGGCACTGGAGGAGGTCCTGAAGAAGGACCTGCCCGAACTGACCCCGCAGATGCGCCTGTTCAGCGATCTGGCGATGGACTCCACCAGCGTGATCGAGCTGCTGATGGCCCTGGAGGACACCCTGGGGCTGCAGATCGACCCGGACGAGCTGACGCCGGAGGTCTTCGAGACGGTCGGCGCGCTCAGCGAGTACATCGACTCCTCCCTGGCCGCCGGGCAAGAGCCGGCGCGCTGACCGATGCCGGAGACGACCTACCGCGACCCGCGCGCCGCCGCCCGCCCGGCCGGCCCCGGGACGCTGCGGCTGAGCCGGCCGACCGCCCGGGTCTTCCCCGGGCGCCGGCCGGCCGAGCTGGCCGGGCTCGGCCTGAAGTTCATGACGGACTTCCTCGCCGCGTTCGGCGAGGAGCCCGACCACGAGCAGTACGCGCGGGGCGGCGGCAACAGCTTCACCGACATGGCCCGGGAGCTGCTCGACGGACTGGACCGGCCGCTGCCCCCGCTCGACACCGTCCTGCTCGCCTACCACCTGCCCGACCTGAGCGTGGTCGAGGTGGCGGGCTGCTACCTGGCCGAGCGCTGCCCGGGGCGCCCGGAGGTGCACTCGGTGGCCGGACAGGGCGTGGGGGCCCCGTTCACGGCGCTGCGGATCCTCGCCGGCCTGCGCCTCGCGGGCACGCTGTCCGACGGCGCCGTGCTCGTGCTCGACCAGTCCACCCTGCCCTACCCCGACCCCGACACCCACGCCGGGCCGGCCACCGACTGCGCGGTACTGGTGCGCAGCGACGGCGCGGGCGAGGACGAGGAGGAGGGGGCGGAACTGGACTTCCTGGACGAGCGGGTCGTCGACCCGAACACGGCGCTGCGCGCGCTCGCCCGGCAGACCCCCGGGGCCAGGATCGTGGTGGGCCGGATGCTCGCCGACCGGCTCGATCCCGGGCTGCGCTCCGACCTCGACCTGGTCGAGGGGCCGGGCGACCGCCTCTGCACCAGCGCGTGGGCGGCGCTCGCCGAGCACTGGACACCGGAGCGGTACACGGTGGTCGCCGACTACGACCCGTACTCCGGCCGGCTGTTCCAGGCCGGCCTGCGGCCGGGAGCGGCGCGGTGACCGGGGCCCGGGCCGGCCTCCGGCACTACCTGGACCTCGGCCGGGAGGGCGGCCTGGCCGCCGGCCTGGCCGCGGTGCTCGACGGGCTCGACCCGGCCGCCGCCGCCCCCGGCGCCGTCGCACTGCTGCCGGCCGCTTCGGCGCCGCCCGGGGCCGAGCTGCTCACGCACCCGTTCGCGGCCCTCGAAGGGCTGGCCCTCGTCCGCCTCGCGGCGGGGACCACGGCCACCGGGCCGGGGCTGACCGGCCCGCGCGCCGCCGCCCTGGCCGCGGTGCGGATCGGGCTGCTCTCCCGGATGCTCGACGCGGCCGTGCGGCGGCTGGAGGCCCGGCGCTTCGGCGGCCTCCCGCTGGTCGACCGCCAGCTCGTGGGCGCCGCGCTGGCCGACGTGGCCACCGAGATCGAGGTCGCGACCGCCGCGGCCGGCCGCCCCGACGCCCCGGCCGAGGCCGTCCGGGACCAGCACGAACGGCTGACCGAGGCGGGCTGGACGACCACCCGGCTGTTCGGCGCCGAGGGCTACCTCACCGACCATCCGGTGCGCTGCCTCCACCTGTCCGCCCTCGCGGCGGATCTGTGGCTCGCCCGGCCGACCGTCACGGAAGGAGTCCGGTGACCGTACTCGAACTCGACGAACGGCTGCGGGCCCTGCGCGGCGCCGCCGCCGAGACGGCGCCCGAGCTGCGCGCGCTCGCGCCGGCGCTCGACGCGGCCCCGCACGACCTGAAGCCGCACCTCGGCGCGGCGGCCTTCGACCTGATCCGCCGTTGCACGACCCCGCAGCGGTTCGGCGGGGACCCGCTGCGCGTCGGGCGCTTCGCCTTCTCGGCGGGATCGTCCCTGGAAACCCTGGTGTGGATGCTCGAACTCGCCCACGGTGACGCGGGGATGGTGCTGGCCGCCCCCGGGCCCAACCTGGCCGGGCTGCTGGTCGACCAGCTGGGCGACGAGCAGCAGCAGGAGTACTTCTACCGGGCCGTGGCCGACCGGGGCGCGTGGACCTTCTTCGCCGTGACCGAACCGGACCGGGGCAGCGACGCCGGCGCGATGGAGAGCAAGCTGGAGCGTGCGGCCCCGGAGCGCGGAGATCCGGAGCTCCACCTGCTGCACGGGACGAAGAAGTACATCGGCAACGGTGCCCGCGGCGCCCTCGGCGTGGTCTTCGCCCGGACGGGCAGCGGGCCGCTGTCGATCCGCGCCGCGCTGGTCGACGCCGCCGCCCCCGGCTTCGCCGCCCAGGAGCTCGACATGGTGGGGCTGCGCGGCGCGGCCCTCGGCGAGATCCGGTTCACCGGCGTGCCGGTGCCGCAGGAGCGGCTGCTGGCCCGGCACCTGCCGCCGACCAGACGCGGGCTGTGGGGGGCCGTGCGGGTGTTCAACACCGTCCGGCCGCAGGTGGCCGCGCTCGCGGTCGGCACCGGGCTCGCCTTCGTGGACCTGGTGCGTGCCGGGCGCCCGCACGCGCCGGGCCTCGAAGCCGTCGCGGGCCGGCTGGAGGCGTGCCGCCAACTCGTCTACCAGGCCGGGGCCGCCCTGGACCTGGACCGCGACGACGGGCGGCTCTCCAGCGCGGCCAAGATCGCCGCGGTGGCGGCGGCGCGCGAGGCCGGCCGCTGGGCGGTGCGCTCGCTCGGCCCGGCGGCCCTGGCCGAACAGCCGTTGCTGGAGAAGTGGACCCGCGACATGGGCGCCTTCGAGTTCATGGAGGGCACCAGCGACATCCAGCGCCTGCACGTCGCGCGCTCGCTGGTCCGGGCGCGCGGCCGGTCGGGCGGGCGGCCATGAGAGTCGGCATCGACCTGCTGGAGATCGCCCGCTTCGCCCGGATCGCCGCCCACCCGGCCGGGCGGCGGATCGTGTTCTCCGTGACCGAGCTCGCCCACGCCGACGCCCTCGGCGCCGTCCGCCGTACCGAGTACCTGGCGGGCCGGTTCTGCGCCAAGGAGGCCACCGCGAAGGCCCTCGGCCGAGGACTCGGCCAGGGCCTGGGCTGGCGCGACATCGAGGTGCTCGGCGACGCGCACGGGGCGCCGCAGGTCCGGCTCGGCGGCGGTGCGAGGAAGGTCGCCGAGCAGGCCGGGATCGGGCGGATCGACCTGTCGCTCAGCCACCAGGGCGGCCTGGTGGTCTGCGTGGCGATAGCCCTGCCGCGTGAGGGACCGCAACCGCAACGAATCGACGCAGACCCGCCCGCCGCCCGGCCGGCCGGTGCGCCGTCCTGACCCCGAGGAATGGACCGATGGACCTCAGCCTCTTCTTCTTCGCCGACAGTGCCACCAACGGGGACAACTACCGCCTGCTGCTGGAGAGCGCGCGCTTCGCCGACACCCACGGCTTCCGCGCCGTCTGGACCCCGGAACGGCACTTCCACAGCTTCGGCGGGCAGTACCCGAACCCCTCGCTGACCGGCGCCGCGCTGGCGGCCGTGACCGAGCGGGTGGCGATCCGGGCCGGCAGCGTGGTCGCGCCGCTGCACCATCCGGTCCGGATCGCCGAGGAGTGGTCCGTCGTCGACAACCTCTCCGGCGGCCGGGCGGGGATCTCCTTCGCCTCCGGCTGGCACGCCGGGGACTTCGTGTTCCAGCCGGAGAACTTCAAGGACCGCAAGAACATCATGGTCGAGACGGCCAGGACGGTGCAGCGGCTCTGGCGCGGCGAGGAGGTCGACTTCGAGGACGCCGAGGGCGAGCGGCGCGCCGTCCGGCTGTTCCCCAGCCCGGTCCAGCCCGAGCTGCCCGTGTGGATCACGGCGGCCGGCTCCCCCCAGACCTTCCGGATCGCGGGCCGGCTGGGCGCGGGCGTGCTGACCCACCAGCTCGGCCAGGACCACGACGCGCTGGAGCGCAACATCGCCACGTACCGGGAGGCGCTGGCCGACGAGCACGGCGACCGGGCCCCCGGCCACGTCGTGCTGATGCTGCACACCATGCTCGGCGAGGACCGCGAGCACGTGCGCGAGCTGGTCCGCGAACCGCTCACCGGATACCTGCGCAGCTCGATGGACCTCATCGCGGGGGATCCGGCCGGCACCGGGGCCGACGGCTTCGACCTGAACCGGATCCCGGCCCGGGACAAGGAGTTCATCCTCGCCCGGTCCTTCGACCGCCTCTTCACCGGCGCGGGCCTGTTCGGCACGGTCGAGGACGGCGTCCGGGTGGTCGACCGGCTCGCCGCGATGGGCGTGGACGAGATCGCCTGCCTCATCGACTTCGGCGTGGGCCGCGACGAGGTCATGGGTTCGCTGCGGTACCTCGACGCGCTGCGCGCCAGGGTCGCCGGGCAGGCCGGCGCGGTGCCCGCGTGAACGGCGTCGAACCGGCGGCCCCCGCACCGGGGCCCGCGCGGCCCGAACGGACCGGGCCGCTGACCTGGGTCCAGCAGGAGTGGCTGCCCGAGCAGCCCGACGACCGGATCGCCTCGCACGAGGACAACCTGTTCCGGGAGCTGGAGACCGTGCCCCTGGAGTTCGGGCAGGTGCGCCGCGCGGTGTGCGAGGTGCTCGCCCGCCACGAGATCCTGCGGAGCCGGGTGGTGGGCCTCGGCGCCGAGGCCCACCAGGTGGTGGACGCGGTCGATCCCGGCTGCGACCTGGTGCTCGCGACCGCACCCCTCGACGGCTGGGAGGAGGCCGTGGCGGCGGCCCGGGCGACCTCCTTCCGGCTCTCCCTGCAGTGGCCGCTCAAGCTGCTGGCGGGCACCGAGGCGGGCAGGGTCTCGCGGATCGCCGTGGTGGTCGACCACTGGGCCGCCGACGGCCTGGGCATCCTGGCGCTGCTGGACGACCTCACCGCGGCGGTCGGGGCGGCGGCGCGCGGCGAGGTCTGGACACCCGTCGGTCCGGCGGAGCAGCCGATCGACCTCGCGCTGTGGGAATCGGCCACGCCGGCGGGGGCCGAGCACCTCGAACGGTCGGTGGCCTACTGGCGGCAGCAGTTCGAGCGGCTCCGGCAGGAGCTGGGCGACCACGGGCCCGCCCTCCCGGACGAGCCGCCGCCGGGCCGGGCCCCGCTGCTCTTCCCGGGCTGCACGATGACCTCCGTCCGGGTCGCCGAGGCCGCGGAGGTGGTCGCCGACCGGCTGCGGGTCCCGGTCTCCGCGGTCTACCTGGCCGCCTTCGGCACCGCGATCGGCCACGTCGAACAGGTCGGTACGGTGGGCGCCTTCATCCTCTCGGCGAACCGGCTCACGCCGGCCGCCCTGCGCTCGGTCCGCAACGCCGTCAGGGCCGCGCCGGTCGTCCTGGCGGTGGCACCGCCGGGAGGCTTCGCCGAGACGGTGGCGAGCGCGGCGGCGCAGCAGCTCCACGGCCTGCGCTACGCCAACACCGACCACCGCCTGGTCGGCGCCGCCGCCGAGGAGGTGCTCGGCGGGCTGCGGGACAGCGGCGCCGCGAGCGCGATCTTCAACTTCATGCCGGAGACCGCGCTGCGGGGCGACCGGCTGCCCCCGCTCGTGCGGGACGCGCCGCTGGACGTCGTGGAGCCGATGCCCGTCCGGGGGACGGCCGCCGTACGCATGTTCATGGTCACCATGCGGCAGGGCCGGGTGATCATGACCTCGCGCTGGCGCGAGGACACCAGCTGGCGGAAGTTCGCCGAGCCGATGATGCGTCACATCGCCGCCCTCGTCCTGTACGAGGCCGATCCGGGTGCGGGGCCGCCGCCGGTGTTCGGCGGCTGAGCACGGGAGGCCGTGGGCGGGGCGGCAGGACGTGCACGCTTGTCGGATACATGACCGCCACGTGAAATTCACAGGCCGGGGTCTACTCGCATAGACCAGCGCGGGCCATCCTGGTGCGGCACCGCTTCCCGTCCGGCACCTCCTCGCCCCAGCACCCTGTCCCGCGTCGGCGCGGCCCGTCCGGCGGCCCGGGGCAGGGGAGCCGGGCGTCGACGGGCGGGGAGGTCCCATTCCGAGGTCCACCGTCCTCACCGGGAGAGCAGATGAAGCCCCGCATCGCAGTCACCGTCGTCGCCCTGGCCATGGCCGGGCTCGCCGTCTCGGCGCCCAC
The DNA here is from genome assembly GCF_042669755.1 of Kitasatospora sp. NPDC057223. Classification (NCBI taxonomy): domain Bacteria; kingdom Bacillati; phylum Actinomycetota; class Actinomycetes; order Kitasatosporales; family Streptomycetaceae; genus Kitasatospora; species Kitasatospora sp. NPDC057223. The sequence goes on from NZ_JBHUWW010000118.1 coordinate 19,060, forward strand.
GGCCGGCGCCAGCGGCACCAAGGTGTCGCAGTCGACGGCCGCCGCCCAGTTCAGGAGCGCCGGGATCACCTGGAGCTCCAGCGGCGGCTGCACCACCAGGTCCAACTCCACCTGCACCTCGTTCGAGCAGATCAACTCCGGCACGGTGAGCACGATCATCACCCTCAAGCAGTCCAGCGGCTGCGCCATCAACATCACCGGCGGCACCGAGGTGGGCCACGCCGCCGGAACCTACAGCCACTACAACGGCTACAAGGTCGACATCTCCCGCAACTCCTGCATCGACGGCTACGTCCAGAACAGCTTCACCTACATCGGCTACCGGGGCGACGGCTACCCGCAGTGGCAGGCGGCCTCGGGCAACCTGTACTGCAACGAGGGCAGCCACTGGGACATCCTGGTCTACTGACGCCGCCCCCGTACGGACCGGACCGTACGGACCGTGGGGCGACGGCCCGCCTGCGGCTGCCGCAGGCGGGCCGGCCGCGCGCGGTCCGCTCAGCTTCCGGGGCCCGCCGCCGGGTTGAGCCATGCACCGATCCTCGGCAGCGCCTCGGGCCCGTTGTCCCGCTCCGCCGAGTCGACGAGATCCGCTATGGAGACGCCGCGGAGCGAGGCCCGCCACGAGGCCTCGGCGGCGCCCATCACGCGTGCGATGGGGCAGGGCTTCGTGCAGTCCTCCGGAGGCGTCCCGAGCGGCCCCCGCCGGCGGATCTCCGTGCACACGAACGCGGGCGCCGCCCCGTCGACCGCCTGCACCACGTCCAGGACGGTGATCTCCGAGGCGGCCCGCGTCAGCACGTACCCGCCGGTCTTCCCCTGCACCGACTCCACCAGCCCCGCCCGGGACAGGGCCTGCATCTGCTTGGCCAGGTAGCTGGGGGAGACGTCGTGCAGCTCCGCCAGCCGGGCGGCCGGGACCGGCTCGGTCGCCGTCGTCAGCACCACGCAGCAGTGCAGCGCCCACTCCACGCCACCGGACAGTTTCATGACGCCTCCATTTGACCCGGACAAAGCCTATCCGAGTAGAATCTCGGACATCACCTATCCGAGTTTCCCGTCGGCCCGGGCACCCGGGTTCGCATACTCGGGCACTGAGGTACTCGGGCAGTCGGGCACTCGGGCACTCGGGCACTCGGGCACTCGGGCACTCGGGCACTCGGTTCACGAAAGGCGCGATCATGAAGATCTCGGTCATCGGGGGCACCGGACTGATCGGTTCCCAGCTCGTCCCGAAACTCCGCGAATCCGGGCACGAGGTGGTCGCCGCGTCCCTGTCGACCGGAGTCGACCTGCTGACCGGCGCGGGTCTCGACCAGGCCCTCGAAGGCGCGGACGCGGTCGTCAACGTGACGAACTCCCCGACCTTCGACGAGGCCTCCCCGGCCTTCTTCCGCACGACCATGGGGCACCTGCTGTCGGCGGCCGGGCGCGCGGGCGTCCGCCACCAGGTCGTCCTCTCCATCGTCGGGGTCGACCAGGTGCCGCAGCTGGACTACTACCGGGCCAAGACCCTCCAGGAGGAGCTGCTGCGGAGCGGAGCCACCGGTTGGTCGATCGTCCGGGTCACCCAGTTCTTCGAGTTCATGGACGCCGTCCTGTCCTGGACCTCCGACGACACCACCGTCCGGCTGCCCTCCACGCCTCTGCGGCCCATCGCGGCGGCCGACGTCGTCGACGCCCTGGCCGGGGTCGTCACCGGCCCGCCGCTCAACGCCACGCTCGACGTGGCCGGTCCGGACGTGTTCCCCCTGGACGAGCTCGGCCGCCTCACCCTGTCGGTCCGGGGGGACGGCCGCACCGTCGTCACCGACGAGCAGGCGGGGATGTTCGCCGCCGTCAAGGGCGATGTCCTGGTCCCGGGGCCGGGCGCGCGCCTCGCCCCCACGCACTACGAGGACTGGCTCGGCGCCGCTCGCTAGCCGACGGTACGAAGGGCGGTGCGGGGCGGTGCGGGGCGGGCCCCGGGGCTTGTGTCCCGGGGCCCGCCCCTTGCTTGCCTCGTACTACAGTTCGACCTGGTCGGGCAACCGCACCGTCACTTCCAGGGGGAACAGACTTGACGCACCATCACCACTCTCCAGGTACGGGACTCCGTACCCACCGCTCGTTCTGGCGCCGGGCGCGGTCCGTCGTCCTGACGCTCGCGCTGCTCAGCGGCCTGGAGGGCGCACTGGCCGGGGCCGCGTCGGCCGACCCGGCGGTATCGCTCTGCACGTCCGCCAACGGGCCGTTCGGCTCGGCGACCGTGGGCGGCGGCCGCTACCAGATCATGCCCGACGAGTGGAACTCCGCCGCCGAGCTGTGCATGAGCAGCGACGGCGGTGCGAACTTCACGGTCACCTCCAGCGCGCTCGCGAACGCGACGAACACCAGGCCCGGGGCGCCCGGGGCCTACACCCGCATCGCCTACCTCCCGCGGGCCGGCGAACTCCCGATGCCGGTCGCCACGATGGGTGACACGCTGACGAGTTGGCGGACCACCACCGGCGTCGCCGGGCAGTACAACACGGCGTACGACCTCTGGTACGCGGACACCGCCGCGGGCTGCGGCCCGACGACCGGGCACGAGCTGATGATCTGGCTCAACCGGAAGGGCGGCCCGGTGCCGCTGGGCGGCACACCGGCCCGGCAGGTCACCCTCGGGGGCCGGGCGTACCAGGTCTACCAGTACCAGGACGCGGTCTCGGGCAAGCAGGTGATCAGCTACCTGATGTCCAGTCCCACCGACTCGGTCTACGACCTGAACCTGCGCACGGTCACCACCGACGCGGTGGTGCACGGATTCGTCCCCGCGAACGGCGAACTCTGCTCCGTCCAGGCGGGGTTCGAGATATGGAACGGTGGTGCGGGGTTGGCGACCACGTCGTTCTCCTACCAGCCCGCCGCCGGCCTCCCGACGGGCAACGTCACGTCGGGCATCCCCGGCAAGTGCCTGGACGCGGGGAACAACGCGCCCGACCCCGCCGGCTACATCCTGCCCGCGGACATCTGGGACTGCTCCACCACACCGGGCCAGACCTGGACGGCCGGCAACGACGGCACCGTCAAGGCGCTCGGGAAGTGCCTCGACGTCTCCGGCGGCGGGCTCACCGACGGGACGCCCGTCCAGCTCTACCCGTGCAACGGCACCGGGTCCCAGGTGTGGACCCCGAACGGCAAGGGCCTGCAGAACCCGCAGTCCGGACTCTGCCTGGCCGACCCCGGGGCCTCGGCCGTCAACGGCACCCAGTTGATCCTGTGGACGTGCGGTGCGAGCGGACAGGACTGGCGCCACCCGTACGGCGGGCAGCCGATCTGGAGTTCCTTCATCAACAGGACGACCAACTACTGCCTGAGCGGCGGGGTCGAGAACGCCGGCTCCGTCAGCCTCCACACCTGCAGCACCAGCCCCACCCCGCCGCAGAACTGGCAGCTCGTCAACGACGGCACCCTGCGGGTGTCCACCGGCGCCTGCCTGGACGCCGGCACCGCCGGCACCAACGGAAGCACGGTCCTGCTCGCGCCGTGCTCGGGGGCGGCCGCGCAGAAGTGGCTGCTGGCACCCACCGGTTACCTGCAGAACCCGGCGTCCGGCAAGTGCCTGGACGATCCGCAGTCCACGGCCGTTCCGGGTGTCCCGTTGGACCTGTGGACCTGCAACGGTACGGGCGCGCAGGTCTGGTACTCGGCGGCCTGACGGCCGGCCCGTGCCGGACCGGTCGCCGGTGGTCGCCGGTGGTCGTCCCGGGTCGCTGTCTCGTGAACGCCTGCGCGATCCGCGCACGCCCCTTTGCCCGGGGTGGTGCGGACACACGAGGAGGCCGGCTCCGGCCGGCAGATGGTGATGATGCATCCCTTCGGGGCCTCGGAGCCGCCATGGCCCCGGGGCCCCTCCACGCGTTACCGGCCCGACCACTGCCCTCGGAGGGCGGCCACCGCCGTTTCTCCCGCCGCCTGCCGCGTCATCCTCCTCGAGGGCCGGCTCAGAGGCCCTGCGCCTCAACGAGGAACTGCGCCGGCGCACCGGCGACCCGAAGCCGACCGGTGGCACCTGACCCCGCCCGTCCGGGCGACGAGCCGGTCTGCGATGATCGCAAAAGCCACATACCAGCCACTTGTGCACCGGGCGCGCATGGTGTCCGGGTTACCGGGTAGCACGGTGGCGGCGCCCCGAGCGCCACATCGCCGAACAGGGAGAGTGATCCTCATGACCGTCCTTCAGGAGCTGGCGGCGACCGTCGTCCCCGCCGAACACGTCACCGAGGAAGCCCTCCCCGCGGCCCCGGTGACCGCTCCGCACCCGGTCGGACATCCCTCCGAGGTCACCGCGAGCGACGCCCGTGCCCTCTCCAGGGACCTCTTCCTGCGGCTGCGGCAGCTGGAGGAGGGCACCCGGGAGTACTCCTACGTCCGCGGCACCCTCGTCGAGCTGAACATGATGCTCGTGAAGTTCGCGGCCCGGCGCTTCTCCCACCGCAGCGAGCCGATGGAGGACATCCTCCAGGTCGGAACGGTCGGCCTGATCAAGGCCATCGACCGCTTCGACCCCACCATGGAGTACGAGTTCAACACCTTCGCGCTGCCCACCATCACCGGCGAGATCAAGCGCTTCTTCCGCGACACCTCCTGGATGGTCCACGTCCCGCGCCGGATGCAGGAACTGCGCCTCACCCTGGCCAAGGCCTCCGACGACCTCCAGCAGACCCTGGACCGCGCGCCCACGCCCCGGGAGCTCGCGCGGCACCTGTCGATGGACGAGCAGGACGTCGTCGAGGGCCTCAAGGCCGCGGAGGCCTACAGCGCGCACTCCCTGGACATGCCCTCCGACGACGAGGACGCCGGCGCCGGCCTCACCGAGCGGTTCGCGGTGGAGGAGAAGGGCTTCGACGCAGTCCTGCACCTGGAGAGCCTCAAGCCCCTCATCGCCGCCCTCCCCGAGCGCGAGCGCGCGATCCTCTCCATGCGCTTCGGCGCCGAGATGACCCAGTCGCAGATCGGCGAGCGCCTCGGGCTGTCCCAGATGCACATCTCCCGGATCCTCACCCGCGTCCTGAAGGACCTGCGAGGCGCCCTGCTCGTCGAGCAGTAGGACGGCGCCGGGGCCGGGGGTGGGGCGGCGTATGCCCCCACCACCGGCCCCGGCCGCGCTCAGCGCAGGTTGAGGTTGAACGTCAGGGCCGGTACGGCGTTCTGGACGAGGGACTGCGCCTGCTCGGGCCACCACGCTCCGGCGGCCGGGTCCACGATCCCGTACTCGGGGTCGACGGTGCCGCCGGGGATGCTGCGGTTGCACTGGCCGTCGGACTGGCCGACCGTCTTGACCCAGAGGTAGGCGTCCACCAGCGGCACACCGGTGTCGGCGGTGGGCCGGGCGCCGATGCCGCGGCCGGGCGCGTTGCACCAGGTCTGCGGGTCGCCGGCGTACTTGCCCTCGGGTGCGGTCCATGCGCCGCGGCCGTTGCGGCTGGTGTCGACGACGAAGTGGGTGAGCTGGTCGGTGGGCGGGGTCCCGGCGTTCTGCCGGAACCACTCGTCGGTCCAGTGCCAGGTGCTGGGGTCGTCCGGGTTCACCGAGTTGCCGGGCTGTCCGTCGTTCGGGGCGGTGGGGGAGTAGTACTGCCCGGCACACCAGTCGGCGTGCCCGTTCGCCCAGGCCGGGCCCTTGGTGGCGAACCAGAGGCAGTTGGAGACCCAGGTGCCGTAGTGCGTGTTCAGGTCGGTGGCCAGGTTGTTGGAGACGTTGAGCGAGAACCCCTGGGTGCGGGCCACCCCGGCCTGGATCAGGCGCTGGGCGATGTCGCCGACGCTCTTCCAGTGGCTGTTGCCCGCGTCCAGGTACACGGAGGTGCCCGGCTGCCCTTCGAGGGCGTCGATGGCGGCGTTGAGGTCGGCGATCCGGCCGGTGGTGAGGGCACCGGTGGGATCGGAGGCGGGGCCGCAGTCGGAGGGCAGGTTGGCGAGCCCGTCCGGTTCCAGCACGACGACGGCCTTGCCGTTGCCGATGCCCTGGGCGAAGGCCTTGATCCACGCCTGGTACTCGGCGTCGGACTGCGCGCCGCCGGCCGAGTACAGCGAGCAGTCGCGCAGTGGGATGTTGTAGGCCACGAGCGTCGGGACGGTACCGGTACGCCTGGCGTCCCGCATCAGCTTCTCGACCTTGCTCCGCACCTCGGCGGGAGTGCCGTCGGTGAACCAGGTGGCCTCCGGCCAGCTCGCCAGCTTCGCCATCGTGACGGCGCCGGCCAGGTCGTGGTTCTTCAGGTCGGTGACGGCCTGGTGGGCGGCGTCGCTGCCGGGGTCGACGTAGAAGCGGGTGTCGGCGGGCAGGGTGTGGCCTGCTGCCGCCGGCGACGGTGCGGGAGCGGCCATCGCGGGTGCGGCGAGCCCGAGCGTCAGTACGACGGCTGCGGCGGGGAGCACGGTTCTGGGCAGACGGGGTGTCATCGGGTTCCTCGGATGTGGTGGATGGTGGTGACGGAAGGCGCACGGCACGGCGAGCGGGCCGTGCGCCTTCGCCGGGTCCGGTGGCGCGTGCGGGCTGCTGCGGCCTTCAGCCGCGGGCGGGGCTCAGTAGCCGTAGATCATCTTGTAGGCGACCTCGGGGAGGAACTGCCCGGCCGCCGAGCCGGCTCCTACGCCGCAGTTGCCGTCCGACTCGCCCGGAGCCTTGATCCACAGCAGCATCTCGGCTCCGCCGCCGAGCTGACCGGGAGTGCCGGTCTTCCGGCCGGCGGGGTTGCACCAGGCGCCGTTCGAGCCGTTGCCGTTGCGGCTGGTGTCGACCGTGAAGGGCCGGGTGTAGCCGTAGGAGCCCTGCAGGGTCGAGTTGACCGCACCGGCGTAGGACGTGTTCTGAGCGGTGGTGTAGTAGTTGGAGACGTTCAGGGAGAAGCCGTGGGTGCGCTTCAGGCCTGCGGCGTCGAGGTGCTGGGCCATCGTGGACGAGCTGATCCAGCCGGGGTTCCCGGCGTCCAGGTAGACCCAGGTGTTGGGGGCCTTGCTGTTGAACTGCGTGATGGCGTTGTTGAGCATGGCGTTGCGGCTGGAGATCTGGGCGGACGTCATGCAGCTCTGGTCGCCGAGCGCGTCGGGTTCCAGGATGACGACGGCGGGACGGCTGCCGATGCCGCTCGCGAAGGCCGCGATCCAGGTGTCGTAGGCGGCGGCGGAGCCCGCGCCGCCGGCCGACTGGCCGCCGCAGATGTCGCGGTCCGGGATGTTGTAGGCGACCAGGACGGGCAGCTTGCCCGCGGCCTGGGCCGCGCCGACGTAGGCACCGGTGGCCGTGCCGATGGTGCCGCTCCAGTTGCCGAACCAGCGGGCCATCGGCTTGGTGGCGATGGAGGCCTTGATGGCGGCGGTGCGTCCGTCGCCCGGGTTGGCGGCCACCCAGGCGGCGGCGCCGGAGTTGGGGTCGACGTAGAAGCCGTTGGTGCTGGACACGGGGTCCGCGTGTGCGGCGGTGGGAGCCGCGAGTGCCAGCGGGAGGGCGAACAGGATCGCTGCGATCAGACGGGTGGGCCTGCGCATGAGGGCCTCTTCTCGGTGGGGGGATCGCCGTACGGCCGTGTGAGGACGGCGGTCCGACGAGGAGCGAGGTGTACGACGGTGCGGGTGGCCGGGGGCATCGCGGTCGGCCGGCGTTCAGCTCCCGGGCTGACCGCCGAAGCGTTCCGGTGGCCGAGCGACGGTGACCGGAAGCACTTCCGCTTGGAAGCGCTTCCAGTCTTCGTCGCAGCCACCCGTCGCTGCTCGGCAATCGTGGATCCGTTCTCAGGACTGTGTCAAGAGCACTGTCGCAACTTGCTCTTCCCGCGGATGTCGAAGCCGGATACTGTTTCATTCCGGAAGCGCTTCCAGTCCTGTTCCGGTCGGACGGGTCGAGGAGGCTACCCTCCTGAGGTACCGAGAACGGGGAGAGATGCCGTGACAGACGAATCGACGCGCCGACGGCCGACACTGGACGAGGTGGCCGAGCGCGCGGGAGTCTCCCGCACCGCCGCGTCGAGGGTGCTCAACAACGCACCGCACGTCAGCCGGGACAAGCGCGAGGCCGTCCAGCGCGCGATCAGGGAGCTCGGCTACGTGCCCAACCCCACCGCCCGGGCACTGGCGACGCAGCAGGCGGGCGCGGTGGCCCTGATCATCGCCGGCGACGACCCCGCGGTCTTCGCCGACCCGTTCTTCGGCCAGGTCGTCGCCGGCGCCGCCACCGTGCTGGAGGAGACCGATCTCCACCTGATGCTCTGCCTGGCCACCTCCGCCCGGGGACAGCTGCGCGTGCAGCAACTGCTGCACACCCGCGCCGTCGACGGCGTCATGCTGATGGCGCTGCGCGAGGGCGACCCGCTGACCCGGCTCGCCCTGGAGGCGGACATCCCGGCCGTGTTCGGCGGCCGGCCCCTGGGGCAGGACGTCCCCTCCTTCGTGGACGTCGACAACGTCGGAGGGGCCCGGGCCGCCACCGAGCACCTGGTCTCACTCGGCCGCACCCGCATCGCGATGATCACCGGCCCGCTGGACACCGACGTCAGCCGCTCCCGCCACCGCGGCTACCGCGAGGCCCTCACCCTGGCCGGGCTCACCCCCCACGGCGAGGAGTCCGGCGACTTCACCGAACTCGGCGGGATCACCGCCATGAACGCCCTGCTGACCCGCCACCCGGACACGGACGCCGTCTTCGCCGCCAACGACAACATGGCCGCGGGCGCGCTGCGGGCGCTGCGCCGGGCCGGCCGCGCGGTGCCCGGTGACGTCGCCGTCGTCGGATTCGACGACCTGCCGGTCGCCGAGGTCTCCGACCCGCCGCTCACGACGATCCACCAGCCCATCCAGGCCCTCGGCCGGGAGATGACGCGAATGCTCCTCGCCCTCATCGCGGGCGAGAACCCGACCCCGCTGCTCCTGCCCACCCGGCTGGTCCGGCGCGAATCCGCCGCCTAGGCGCGTGCCCAGGCGGCGGCCGGCAGGAGGGAGTTCGAGGACGTGCCTAGTCCCGGTCGGTGTAGGTGACGGTGACGGGCGCGTGGTCGGACCACCGCTCGGCGTGGGTCGCGGCCCGCTCGGTCACCGCGCGGGTGGCCCGTGCGGCCAGCCCCGGTGTCGCGACCTGGAGGTCGATCCGCCAGCCGGAGTCGTTGTCGAAGGCGCGGCCCCGGTAGGACCACCAGGAGTACGGGCCGGTGCTGTCGGGGTGCAGGCTGCGGACGACGTCCACGTAGCCGGCCTCGTCGAAGACGCGGGTGAGCCAGGCGCGCTCCTCCGGGAGGAAGCCGGCGGCCTTCTGGTTGGCCTTCCAGTTCTTGAGGTCCTCGGGGCGGTGGGCGATGTTCCAGTCGCCGCAGACCAGTACCTCCCGGCCGTCCTCGGCGGCGCGTTTGCGCAGCTGGTCCAGGTGGACCAGGAACTCGGCCATGAAGCGTTCCTTCTCCTCCTGGCGTTCGGTGCCGACCTCACCCGACGGAAGGTAGAGACTGGCGACGGTCAGACCCGGGAGGTCAATTTCGGCATATCTGCCCGAATTGTCGAATTCATCCGACCCGAAACCGATGACGGTACGCTCCGGCTCCGCCCGCGAGAGCACGGCCACCCCGGCCCGGCCCTTGGCCGCGGCCGGTGCCCACAGGGCGTGCCAGCCGGGCAGCTCCCTGAGCTCCGCAGGCAGCTGTCCGTGCTCGGAGCGCACCTCCTGGAGGCAGATCACGTCCGCCTCGGTGGCATTGAGCCACTCCAGGAACCCCTTCTTGGCGGCGGCCCGGATCCCGTTCACATTCACACTCGTCACCACGATCACCCAGGCAGCCTACCGAGCGCCGGGGGTGCCGTCGGCCAGCCGGGCGGGAGCGCCCGCGGCATGTCGCGGACGTTCACTTCATGAACGCGGCATGAATCCGTGATTCGGCCGTAGCAAGCCTCTGCATTGGTCTTGACCATCTCCCGGCCCACCCCCTACTGTCACTTACTGCAAAGACCTTTAATAAAGAAGGACGGATAAAGCCCGCTCTCCCACCTGCCGCAACACCGGGTAGGAGCCGGCCCACGTCCCTTCAGGCCGGGTGGAGGACAAAGTGGGCACGACAGGACAGCTCGCGGCAGTACCGGAGCCGAAGTACTGGCACCTGCGCACAGTGCTGCTTCGCGCCATCGACACGGAGTTCTCCACCGGCCAGGTCCTGCCCAACGAGCGCGACCTCTCGGCCCGCTTCGGCGTGGCCCGGGCGACGCTGCGCCAGGCCCTCGACCAGCTGGAGCTGGAGGGCCGGCTGGTCCGCCGCCGCGGTATCGGCACCCTGATCGCCGCCCCCCGGGTCGGCGTGCCGGTCAGCCGTCGCGAGGAGGGCTGGCCGGGCACCGCCCGCAACCAGGCCTGGCGCACCGTCGACTGCACCAGCGCGCCGGCGACGCCGCAGCTCGCGCAGGCCTTCGGTATCCCGGAGACCGAGACCGTCCACACCGTCCGCCGGGTGCGGATGGTGCAGGGGCAGACGGTGGCCGGCGAGTCGCTGCACGTGCCGTCGTCCGCGCTGCCGCACCTGCCGGGCTTCCGGGCGGAGAACGACCGGGCCCGGTCCGTCCTGCGGCACCTGGAGCGGCTGGAGGTCGAGGGCGAGTCCCGCTCGGTCGAACTCGGCGTGGCCGAGGCGCAGGAGGCGACCCTGCTGGAGCGCCCGCCGGGCACCCCCGTCCTCGTCGTGACCAGCCAGTACGCCTCCGGCGGCCGGCTGGTGGCGCTCGCGGTCTCCACCTACCGTGCCGACACCTGCAAGCTCACGTTCGGCGAGACCGGCCTGGTCGAGGTCACCCCGGTGACGGTCGGCGCAGCGGTGGCCACCGCCTCCTGAGCCGCACCGGCTGACCTGTACTGACCGATCTGCACGAAGCGGGGCCCGCGGCCGGATCACCG